>DASSNA010000074.1:0-2516 GCA_035688445.1 Solirubrobacterales bacterium
GATCGCCTCTGGCTGCGGCCGTCGTGGGAGCTGTCGCGCGAAGGCGCAATCGACGTCGTTGTCGACCCAGGGCAGGCTTTCGGCACCGGCGCCCACCCGACCACCCGTCTCTGCCTGGAGCTCCTCTGCGAGCTGGACCCCGCGGGTGGGCTCATAGATCTGGGGACCGGGTCGGGCGTGCTGGCGATCGCGGCCGCGAAGCTGGGCTGGTCGCCGATCCGTGCCTACGACCATGAGCCGGCGGCGCTGGAGGCAGCCGCGGCCAACGCCGCCGCCAATGGTGTCGAGCTCCACCTCGAACGGATGAACTTGCGGGAACGACTTCCGAAGCTTGCACCTACCGTTCTCGCGAACATGACTGCGCCGATCCTTAAGGCGGTAGCGGGTCAGCTTGAAACGGCTCCCTCCACCTTCGTCTGCTCCGGCATCCTCCCGGCAGAGCTCGACGCCGTCGCCGCGACCTTCGGCGAGGCCGGCCTCATAGAGGCAGAGCGCCGCCAGGAAGGCGATTGGGCGGCGCTCTTGCTGCGTCGTCGCTGAGAGATAGGGTTCCCGGCAATGGCGGCTGCGGACATCACCGGCTACAGCGTCGGTCTCTTCATCCACATCCTGGCGGTGGTCCTGGCCTTCGGACCGACCTTCGCCTACGGGATCATCTTCTCGGTGATGCCGAGCCACCCGCGCTCGGCGCCGGCTCTCTTTGACGCGATCCGCAAGGTGGACCGCTACCTGGTGGACCCAGGGATGATCGTGGTGCTGCTGGCCGGCATCTACCTGATGTCCGACGGCAACTGGGACGGCAGCGAAGCCTTCATCGCCGTCGGCTTTATCGCGATCATCGCTCTTTTCGGTTTGCAGCACGGTTTCTTCCGTCCCCAGGGGCGCAAGGCGCAAGAGATGGCCGAACGGGACTTGAAGGCCGGCGACACCTTCAGCGCCGAATTCGAAGAGATCTCCCGCCGGCTCGGCACTGTCGGCCCGATCGCCGGGCTGATCGTCGTGGTGACGATCTTCTTCATGACCGTCAAGCCGTAGCGTTCTGGCCATCGCGGGGAATCAGCTCAGTCCGGCGCAGCCGGTGGGAATGTTCGATTCGGGGGTGGGTGGGCTCACCGTCCTCCACGAGTGTCTGGTCTCGCTGCCGCAGGAGGACTTCCTCTACCTGGGCGACACCGCGGTGTTCCCCTACGGCGACAAGGACCCGGCCGAGCTGTGCGACCGGATCGCCAGGATCGCCGAGCTGCTGCTGAACCGCGGCGCCAAGCTGCTGGTGATCGCCTGCAACACCGCGACCTCGGTCGGCGAGGACGTCGCGCGGGAAGTGGCGGCCGCGCGCGGGGTGGAGGTGGTGCCGGTGGTCGAGCCGCAGGCCGAGATCGCCGCCGCGATCACGGCAAACGCGCGGGTGGGGGTGCTGGCGACGCCGAACACGGTCGAGAGCGGCGCCTACCGGCGGGCGCTGGAAGCGATCGGCCGCGGGCTCGACGTGATCGAGGTGGCGGCGCCGGACCTCGCCTCGTTCATCCAGGACGGCGCCCTCTTCGACGAGGACACGATGACGATGGCCCGCTCCTACTGCGCGCCGCTGAAGGACGCCGAAGTCGACACCCTGATCCTCGGCTGCACCCACTACCCGCTGGTGGCGCCGATGCTGCAGCGGATCCTCGGGCGGGACGTGCGACTCGTCAGCGGCGGACACGCGGTGGCGGCGGCGGTTCAGCGGACCCTCGAGAGCGCAAGTCTGGCCCGCGAGCCCCAGGGGGAGGGCAGCTACGACTTCCTCTGCACCGGCGACCCGGACGTCTTCCACGCCGTCGGCACCAGGTTCCTGCAGATGCCCCTCGGTGACGTCGAGTGCGTCGAGATCGCCTCGAATTGACAGTTTCGCCAGGAACTCGGCGCCGAATTTTTTGATTCTGCGCGCCACGCGTGCGCTCTTGCCCTTCAGGCTCCCGTCCATGCCCGCACTGACGACATCCGGCAATACCGTATATACTCATCCTGTGGCCAAGGTGATGATCTCCATTCCCGACAAGCTCCTGGAGCGCTTGGACAGCCAGGCCCGCTCCAGCCACGAGACCCGAAGCGGGTTCCTGCAGCGCCTTGTCGAGCGGGAGCTCGCGGGGGGGAGCGCTCGGCGCCGGAAGGAGTTCGAAGACCTCCTCGGCCCACCCGTGGATCTCGGTGGCGACTCCGCGAAGCTGATCCGCGAAGACCGCGAATCCCACTGAGGTGATTCTCCTCGACGCAAGCGTGTGGGTTGCGGCCAAGGACGGAGGCGACCGGTACTTCGAGTCGGCTCGTGTGCTTGCGGTCTCGCCTGACGTGCCGGTGGCTGCTTTGGACCTGACCCTCTACGAGGTCGCGAATGCCCTCGGGGTCCGCCGTGGGCGTATCGAGGAGGCGGAATCCCTTTGCCGACTGATCGCCAGGAGATGTGGCGGTGATCTTCTGAGGGTCGATCTCGACCTGGTCGAGTCGGCCCTTGACCTAGCTCGGGACCACGGACTCACCGC
>DASSNA010000088.1:0-16883 GCA_035688445.1 Solirubrobacterales bacterium
GAGCCGACGACCTTCGGCCTGCGGCTGGCGGGGTTCGCCTTCGAGGCTGACCGCAACCTCGCGCGCCTCGAAGCGGCCTTCGCCCAGCTCGCCGTCGGCAAGCTCTCCGGCGCCGTCGGCACTTACGCCTCGGTGCCGCCCGCAGTCGAGGCGCGGGTGATGGAGAAGCTGGGGCTGGAGCGCGAGGAGGTGGCGACCCAGGTCATCCCCCGCGACCGCCACGCGGCGTTGCTGGCGGCGATCGCGATCGCCGGCGCCGGCCTCGAGCGCTTCGCGACCGAGGTGCGCAACCTGCAGAGAACCGAGGTGCGCGAGGTCGAAGAGCCCTTCGCCAGCGGCCAGCAGAAAGGCTCCTCGGCGATGCCCCACAAGCGCAACCCGATCCGCACCGAGCGGGTCACCGGGCTCGCCCGGGTGCTGCGCGGCTACGCCCAGACCGGGGTCGAGAACGTCGCCCTCTGGCACGAGCGCGACATCTCCCACTCCGGCGCCGAGCGGGTCGTCCTCCCCGACGCGACGATCCTGCTCGACTACATGCAGGACCTGGCGACCAAGGTCGCCGCCGGGATGCAGGTGAACGAGGAGCGGATGCGCGAGAACCTCGGCCTTACCTACGGAGCCCTGTTCAGCCAGCGAGCGCTGACGGCGCTAGTCGAGTCGGGTATGAGCCGCGACGACGCCTACCGCGTCGTCCAGGAGAACGCCCAGCGCGCCTGGGACACCCGCACCCAGTTCCGCGACCTGCTCGCCGGGGCGGCACCGCAGCTCGATCTCGACGCGATCTTCGACTACGACGCCTACCTCACCCACCTGCCCGAGATCTTCGCGCGGCTGGAAGCGCTGCGCGGCTAGAGGTAAGGTCCTCGCATGGTTCTCTACACCTGCGGACAAAAGACCCATGGCCCCGGCTTCGCTCATCCCTGCGCCAAAGCCGGGAAGGCGCTCGACGCAGCGGGATACGAGTACGAGCTGAAGACCGTCGGCGGCTACCGGCTGATGCCCTGGACCTGGGGCAGCCGCAACGCCGACCGAGCTGAGATCAAGCGGCTCAGCGGCACCAACGAGGTGCCGATCCTCATCCTTGACGACGGCGAGGTGGTCTCGGGCTCCGGGGCGATCGCCCGCTGGGCCAAGGAGCACCCCCACTCGCCCGCCAAGTCCGGCGGCTGAGCTTCAGCCGAAGATCCCGTTCGCTATTACGGCTGCTGAGAGGCTGAACCCGAAGAACATCATCGCGTAGCCGAAGCGATCAATTCGATCGTTAAGCCGGCCAAGTTGATGTTCCAATGTGCCGAAATTGCGATCGACCTCGTCGAAGCGTTGGTTCATTTCCTCTTTGGTTGCGGCCTGTGCAAAGCCCGCGTCCATCCGCCGGCTCAGTTCGTCGAGCCGGTCGTCGTTCCAGTTCTCCACTTTCCCCTCCCTCTCCAGAAGTGCCTCCATGAAAAGAAGTGTAGACGACAAGCCTCGAAACGTGTTGTCAGATTCGATAGGCGGCTACTGACTCGGCCTTGCCCTTCAGCTCCAGCTCGATCGGCTCGCCTGGCGGCGGGCCTTCGAGGCGCTCGACCAGCCGAGCGGAGGCGACGATCTCGCCGCCCTTCGCCTCCCCCTGCAGGCGGGCCGCGACGTTGACGACGTCGCCGATCGCGGTGAAGTCGTTGAGCGAGCTCTGGCCGACGTTGCCGACGAACGCCTCGCCGTAGTCGAGGCCGATCCCGACCTCGGCGAAGGGCGGCTCCGCGCCGCCGTAGCCGATCGCCCGCAGCAGCCCGCGGGCGTGGTCGAGCATCACCGGCGCCGCCTCCTCGAAGCGGCCGTACATCGGCAGGTACAGCGCCATCACCTCGTCGCCGATCAGCTTGTCGATCACCGCCTCGGGGAAGAGCACGTGCTCGGCGCTGGCATAGAAGCGGCGCAGCAGGGCGCTGACCTCCTCCGGGTCGCGTTGCTCGGAGAGCCGGGTGAAGCCGCGGATGTCGGCGAAGAGGACGCCGGCCTCGGTCGTCATCCCACCTGGCGGCGCCGACTCGACACAGACCGCGCAGAGGTTCGGGCTCTTGCGCGAGGGGCGGTAGCCGAGCGGGCGCACCAGGCGGGCGCCGAAGCCGCTGAACGGGGCGCCGCAGATCCCACAGCGGGGGCTCGACGGCAGCGCCCGCAGCATCCGGCTCGTAATGCGCCCGACCGGGTCGGAGGAGGCCATTTTGAAATAGGAGGCCCAGTCGTCTGAGGTGAGCGGCTCGTCCTTCGCCCTGCGCGCGGCCTTGCGAAAGCGGCGCTGCGCCGCACGCTGCCAAAAGGTCAGTCGCTCTGCGGGGGCATCGTCACCCACAGAGCGATCCTAGACCTAGACGGCGTGTGCGATGAGTGCGGCGGCAAGACCGATCCAGTAAAGGATCTGAAGGTAGAAGAGTTTGTCAATTCTGCGATTGACCCCCGCGAAGCCCTCTTCCATCGTCTGACTCAGATCGTCCAGCGCCTCCATGGGAGGGAGTGTAGACGAAAAGCTTCGGAACTTGTTGTCAGACTGCGACCGGTTCGCGCGCCGGATGCCGCGCGGTCACCACGACCGGCGTGCCGTCTTTCGGCGAGAGGGTGATGTTGCGGCGGCCGACCCGTTCCGGCATCGGCTTTGCCTTACGCAGCTCACAACGGGTCAGCACCTCGCGCAGGACAATCCGCATCTCGAACTCGGCGAAGGTGGCACCGATGCAGCGGCGGACGCTGCCGCCGAAGGGGATCCAGGAGTAGGTGTCCGGCCCCTCCTCGAGGAAGCGCTCGGGCTTGAAGGCGAAGGGCTCGGGATAGACGTCGGGGCGGGTGTGGGTGAGCCAGATCGACGGGGTCACGTCGGTCCCCGCCGGCAGCGTTATCCCGTCGGCGACCAGCTCCTTGGCCAGGCGACGGCCCGCCAGCGGGATCACCGGCCGCAGCCGCAGCGACTCGGAGATCGTCGCCCGCAGGTAGTCTTCCTCACCCGCCTCGAGCGAGTCGCGCAGCCGCCCCAGCACCGCGGGGTGGCGCAGCAGCAGGTCGAAGGTCCAGGCAAGCGCGGTCGCCGTCGTCTCGTGGCCGGCCAGGAGCAGCGTCATCAGCTGGTCGCGCAGCTCCCGGTCCTCCATCCGCGAGCCGTCCTCGAACTCGGCCCTCATCAGCATCGAGAGGATGTCCTCGCGCTCCTCCAGGTCGGGCCGCTCGCGGTGCTCGGCGATCTCGGTCATGAGCAGCTCGTCGACTTCGCGCAGCTGGCCCTCGAAGCGGGCAAACGGTCCTTTGCCGCCGAAGCGCTGCAGCGCTATGCCCAGCACCTGCCGCCCCGGCGCGGTGGTTTCTTCCAGCACCGTCGAGAGCATCCCCCGCAGCCGGTCCAGCCGCGGCCCGCTGGAGACGCCGAAGACGACCCGCAGGATCACCTCCAGGGTGATCGCCTGCATTCGCGCATGGATCGGGAACTCGGCGTTCAGCGGCCAGGAGTCGATCTCCGCCTCGACGATCTCGGTCATCGTCTCCTCGTAGGAGCGCATCCGCTCGCCGTGGAAGGGTGGCAGCATCAGCCGGCGGCGGCTGAGGTGTTCGGCGCCCTCCTGGATCAGCAACGATTTCGGGCCGAGGATCGGCTCGAGGACGACGTTTCGCCCCGGCGGCAGGCCGTGTTCGCGCTCGCGATAGAGGGCCTTGATCGCTTCCGGGTCGGAGATCATCACCATCGGCCGCTCGAAGCCGACGAAGCGGACGCTGAAGTTGTCGCCGTAGCGGCGACGGCAGTCCTCCATGAAGGAGATCGGCCGGAAAGCCCAGCGCAGCGTCTGGGCCAGGGGGCTCATCTTCGGTTCCGGGGGGAGCGGCACGGGTGACAAGGATCGCAGAGGAACCGCAGCGCGGCGCCACTCCCGTTCCAATTAGCATCGCCTTAATGACGACTATTGCCGAGCTGAACCTCCTCTCCTCGGGGAAGGTTCGCGAGATCTACGAGTGGGAGGACGACCTGCTGATGGTCGCCTCGGACCGCATCTCCACCTATGACGTGGTGATGCCGACGCCGATCCCGGACAAGGGCAAGGTGCTGAACCGGATGTCGGTCTTCTGGTTCGGGCTGACCGAAGACATCGTCCCCAACCACTTCATCTCAGAGGACGTGCCCGAGGAGGTGGCTGAGAGGGCGATGCGGGTGCGCAAGCTGGAGATGTACCCGGTCGAGTGCGTGGTCCGCGGCTACCTCTCCGGCTCGGGCTGGAAGGAATACAAGGAGGGCGGCGCGGTCTGCGGGATCGAGCTGCCGTCCGGCCTGGTCGAGTCCGACCAGCTGCCGGAGCCGATATTCACCCCGTCGACCAAGGCCGAGATCGGCGACCACGACGAGAACGTCGACTTCGACCGCGCCGCCGAGATCGTCGGCGACCGGGCGCTGTTGGAAGAGCTGCGGCGGATCTCGATTGAGGTCTACAAGCGCGGCGCCCAGCACGCAGCCCAGCGCGGGATCATCCTCGCCGACACCAAGTTCGAGTTCGGCCGCCACGCCGGCGCCGAGATCGTCCTCGGCGACGAGGTGCTGACCCCGGACTCCTCGCGCTTCTGGCCCGCCGCCAGCTACCAGCCGGGCGTGACGCCGCCCTCCTTCGACAAGCAGTTCGTCCGCGACTGGGCGACCGAGAGCGGCTGGGACAAAAAGCCGCCGGCGCCGGAGCTGCCACCCGACGTGGTCGAGCAGACCCGGGCCAAATACGTCGAGGCCTACGAGCGGATCACCGGCGAGTCGTTCTGAGCTAATCGTTAGATTGGCTCTGTGAAGGCGCGCGTGCTAATCCGCCCCAAGGAGGGCATCCTCGATCCCCAGGGCAAGGCGGTCGAGCGGGCGCTGCCGGCGCTTGGCTTCGAGGGAATCGAGCACGTCCACGTCGGCCGCATGGTCGAACTCGAGGCCGAGGACCCGGAGCGGCTCGGCGAGCTCTGCGAGAAGCTGCTCGCCAACCCCCTGATCGAGGACTACGAGATCCAGACCCTGTGATCTGGGGCGTCCTCCAGTTCCCCGGATCCTGCGACGAGCGGGACGCACTGCACGCCTGCGAGCTCGCCGGCGACGGGGCGCGGCTTGTCTGGCACGAAAGCCGCGACCTCGACGGCGTCGACGGCGTCGTCGTCCCCGGCGGCTTCTCCTACGGCGACTACCTGCGGGCGGGGGCGATCGCCCGTTTCAGCCCGGCGATGGAGGCGGTGGCCGAGGCGGCCGCGGGCGGGGCGCCGGTGATCGGCATCTGCAACGGCTTCCAGGTTCTCTGCGAGGCGGGGCTGCTGCCGGGGGCGCTGCTGCGCAACGCGGAGCTGCGCTTTCGCTGCCACCAGGTCGAGCTGATCGAGGAGGGAACGGGAGAGCGGCTCTCGATCCCGGCCAAGCACGGCGAAGGCCGCTACTACGCGCCGGAGGAGATGCTCGACCGGCTGGAGCGCAACGGGCAGGTCGCCTACCGCTACGCCGACGGGCACAACTCGAACGGCTCGGTGCGCGACATCGCCGGGGTGCGCAACGAGGCCGGCAATGTGCTCGGCCTGATGCCCCACCCCGAGCACGCGGTCGATGCGCTCACGGGTTCCACCGACGGCTTGCGCATATTCGAGGCGATGGCGAGGGACCGTGGCGAGTTTGCAAACCATGAGTTGACAAAGGCGCCACGGGCATGAGCGTCGAGACCTCCAAGCACCGCGAGCTCGGCCTCACCGACTCCGAGTACGAGCTGATCGTCGAGAAGCTGGGACGGGAGCCGAACGACGTCGAGCTGGCGATGTTCAGCCTGCTCTGGTCCGAGCACTGTGCCTACAAGCACTCGCGCAAGCTGCTGCGCCGGCTGCCGACCGAGGGCGAGCGGGTGGTGATGGGGCCGGGCGAGAACGCCGGCGCCGTCGACGTCGGCAACGGCTACGCGGTCGCCTTCAAGGTCGAGTCCCACAACCACCCGAGCGCGGTCGAACCCTTCCAGGGGGCGGCGACGGGGGTCGGCGGCATCCTCCGCGACGTCTTCGCGATCGGGGCGCGGCCGATCGCGATCCTCGACAGCCTCCGCTTCGGCGAGCTCGACTCGGTTCGCTCGCGCCACCTGCTCGATGGCGCGGTGCGGGGGATCGGCCACTACGGCAACTCGATCGGGGTGGCGACGGTCGGCGGCGAGATCTACTTCGAGGAGCCCTACGAGCACAACTGCCTGGTCAACGCGATGTGCCTGGGGCTGGCGAAGACCTCGGAGATGGTGCGCGCGGCGGCCGCGGGCGCGGGCAACGCGGTGGTGCTGATGGGCGCCTCGACCGGGCGCGACGGGATCGGCGGCGCCTCGGTGCTGGCCTCGGCCGAGCTCGGCGAGGGCGACGAGGCGAAGCGCCCGACCGTGCAGATCGGCGACCCCTTCGAGGAGTCGAAGCTGCTCGAGTGCTGCCTGGAGCTGCTGGCGAAGGGACTGCTGGTCTCGCTGCAGGACCTCGGCGCCGCCGGCCTCACTTCCTCGGCGGGAGAGATGGCCTCGGCGGGCGGGGTCGGGATCGACATCGACGTCGCCGCGGTGCCGCTGCGCGAGGCCGACATGGAGCCCTTCGAGATCATGGTTTCCGAGAGCCAGGAGCGGATGCTGGCGGTGGTCGAGCCGGCGCGGGTCGACGCGGTGCGGGCGATCTGCGAGAAGTGGCAGACGGGGTCGGCCGAGATCGGCACCGTCACCGACGGCGGCGCGATCCGGATCCTGCGCGGCGACGAGGTGGTCGGCGAGATGCCGGTTGAGGCACTGGTCGACGGCTGCCCGCTCTACGACTTGGAGCCAGGAGAGCCAGAGGAGTGGATCTACGGCAACCGGGCGACGCTGGCCGAGGGCGCGACGCCGGAGCAGGAGCTGCTGGCGTTGCTCGGCTCGCCCAGTATCGCCTCCAAGCGCTGGGCCTTTGAGCAGTACGACTGGATCGTTGGCTCGCGCACGGTTCGCCGGCCCGAGCAGGCCGACGCCGCGGTGCTGCAACTGCCCGAGGCCGGCAACGCGATCGCGGTCTCGATCGACGGCAACGGGCGGCGCGTCGCCTGCGACCCCTACCAGGGGACGATCGACGCGGTGCTCGAGTGTGCGCAGAACCTCGCCTGCGTCGGCGCCGAGCCGCTCGGCCTGACCAACTGCCTCAACTTCGGCACCCCCGAGAAGCCCGCCGGCGCCTGGCAGCTCGACCGGGCTGTCAGCGGTCTCGCCGACGCCTGCAAGGCGCTCGGCGTGCCAGTGGTCGGCGGCAACGTCTCCCTCTACAACGAGGGCCCTGACGGGCCGATCTACCCGACGCCGGTGGTGGGAATGGTCGGCGAGCTGCCCGACCCTGAGCGGGTCGCCGGCAGCGCCTTCGTCAAAGAGGGCGACGCGATCGGGCTGATCGGCCCCTTCGAACCGAACCTCTCCGGCTCGGAGCTGGCGAAGCAGCGCGGAGAGCTGGAGATGGGCCTCCCCCGCTCGGACATCACCTCAGTGGCGGCCGCCTGCGCTGTCGTCCGCGACGCCGTCCGCGCCGGCAAGCTCGCCTCAGTCCACGACATCAGCGACGGCGGGCTCGCCTGCGCCGTCGCCGAGTGCGCGATCGCCGGCGGCCTCGGCGCCGAGGTCAACCTCGAGCCCCTGCGCGAGCGCGGCTGCACCCCCGAGGAGGCCCTCTTCGGCGAGGGCCCCGGCGGCTTCCTAGTCAGCGGCGAGCGCACCGAGTTGGAATCCCTCAGCGCCGTCCTATTGGGCGAGGTCGGCGGCGACGGGGTCGAGCTCGCCGCCGGCGACCGCAGCGTCTCCGTTGGCCTCGATAGGGCGGCAGAGAACTGGAACTCGCTGCCCACTCACCTCTGACCAGGTCATGTCCTCCCCCACCCAGCGAACGCCGCCGATACTCATGCACGAGTTCAACGCGACGCTCAATGGACTGCACCAGTTGGTGGACACGGTTGCTCCCCATGCGGCTTCCCTCGAGAACTCTCCCATCTCCCTGGAGATAAACGTCAGCAAGGCAAAGGAAGAGCAATTCATCAACGCGATCAAAGGCCATTCGGTCGAGGAGCGCGGCAACGATCCGCTGCTGCCCGAGGAGGCGGAGAAACTTAGCCACGAGCTTCGAAGCGCCTTTTCGGAAGATCCAGCGGGCCTGCGAAGCCTTGGGATGGCCCTGATAAAGGTCGACTACACGCCCAGCCAGCAGGAGTTGCTCCACCGAGCGTTGCTAGCAATGTGCATTGCCAGCTTGGAGGTCCTCATTTCGGGCTTGGTCACCTACAGGTATCTCGAGCACAAGGGGGCTCTGAGCAATCGAGAGGTCAAGTTCTCGCTGCGGGAACTCGAGGATTTCGAGGCCCTGTCGGAGGTACGGGAGTTCGTCATTAGCCGCGAAGTCGACCGAGTCATGTTCAAGGGTCTGGAGGGCTGGTCGGAGTGGCTTGTCGAGCACGCGGGCCTCAAGCTGGAAGACCTCACCCCCAACTACAACCTCCTCTTCGAGGCGTTTCAACGTCGGCACGCAATCGTCCACAACGGTGGGCGCGCCTCTCGGATCTACCGCGCAAGACTGGAAGCTCGCAACATCGATCCACCAGAATTGGACAAAAGCCTCGCGGTCGAGACGGAGTACCTCAGAGAGGTTCTCTTGGAGCTGACCTACGTCGGCCTCGCCACCGGCGCGCGAACTTGGGCCAAATGGCAGCCAAGCGACAGCGCTCTCCTGGAAATCGAGTTTCGGCGCTACGTGGATGAGTACGTAGAAGCCGGCGTCTGGGTCACCGCACGCAGACTGGCAAACACCGGACTCGAGTTGACGAAGAAGGAGGCGGAGCGATGCCACCTGAAGTTGGCGAAGGCCCTTGCCACTAAGAAGATCGATGGACTCGGAGCGGCGAAAGAGGAGCTGGGGGAATGGGATGCCTCGGCAGTCGATCGCAAATTTCAACTCGCCATCGCGGCCGTAGAAGAGGACTTCGACCGGGTCTTCCAGATCCTGGAAAAAACCGACATGACGCGCCCATCAGACGTGAGCTGGCTAAGGAACCCAGTGTTCGAGGAGGCTCGGAAAGACCCGAGATGGCAGTCGGAAGCAACCGAGGCAACCTCGTCCTAGCTTCACGCAGGCAGTGTTTAGCGTCGTCGCGAGGCGGCTAGCGCCGTCTTCTAGCTCGGGGCGGCGCAGATGACCAGGCGGCGCATTAGCTCGGCTGCTGCGGAGTCGTCTAGCCCCTGCTCGGCGGTGAGCTGCTGCCAGGTACGGAAAGAGACGGCGTGGCCGAGCGCGGCACGGGTGCGGTCGCGCGCCTTGCCGCGGAGACCCCTGCCCCGCAGGAGGATCTCGGTGATCGCTCCGAGGAACTGGTGGAACGGGGCGAACAGCTCGGCGACCATCGGCACCGACCCCTCATCGCGCAGGAGCTTGTCGAGCATGTCGCCGGCGCGGCGGTAGTAGGCGTAGAGATCGTCGAGGGCGGCGCGCAAACGCTCTTCGGGGTCGTCGATCTTCTCCCACCGGCTCACGTCGGGCGGCGGGTTTTCCGCCGCCCAGTGGGCGGAGCAGGCGCCGAACAGCGCCTCCTCGTCGGGGAAGTGGCGATAGACGGTCGAACGGGGGACGCCGGCGTGCTCGGCGACGGCGCTCATCGAGGTGCGGGCGGGACCAAGGCTGCCGTGCAGCTCGACCGCGCTTTCGGTGATCCGCTGGCGCGTCTGCGCCTCGGCTTCGGCGCGGCGCTTCTTCTCGTACTTTCTCTTTTGATCGGACATTGCTGTAGCGCCAATCTTGACAGATCGCCCGGACTGTGTCTATAGTTTTCGCGCGACACTACTGTCTTACGAAAGGAATGAAGAGATGGCAACGGTTATTGGTCCCAACGACGGCAAGAGTGGCTTCCTCGGCAGCATCGGGGTGCGCTGGATGATCGATGGCGAAGAGGCCGGCGGCGACTTCTCGCTGGTCGAACACCCCCTTCCCCCGCGGGCGCTGGCGGCCCCACTGCACCGCCACAGCCGCGAGGACGAGTACAGCTACGTGCTCGAGGGGCGGATGGGCGCGCTGCTCGGCGACGAGGTGGTGGAGGCTGGTCCGGGCGATCTCGTCTTCAAGCCGCGCGAGCAGTGGCACACGTTCTGGAACGCCGGCGAGGAGCCCTGTCGGATCCTCGAGATCATCGCCCCGGCCGGCTTCGAGCACTTCTTCAAGGAGCTGGACGCGCTGGGCGGTGCGCTCCAGGCCGACCCCACGGACTTGGTTGCGCTGAACGAGCGCTTCGGCCTGGAAATGCAGCCGGACAGCGTCCCAGAGCTGCTCGAGCGCTTCGGCCTGCGGATCGGAGAGCGAGCCGAAGCGATGCCGCGCGTGCTCGCTTAGCCGCTATTAGCGGGAGTCGGAGACGGACTGCGCAGCCGCACCGCGCTGCTACCCTGCCGGGGTAGGCAAGGTGCCTGCGCGTCCGTCTTCAAACGAACGAGAAAACGCGCTTTGACTCCCGACCAGGGGTTCATCTTCGATCGCCAGGGGCCGCGAGAGGAATGCGGTGTCTTCGGCGTATACGCACCCGGGCACGACGTCGCCCGCCTGGCCTACTTCGGCCTCTACGCGCTGCAGCACCGCGGCCAGGAGTCAGCCGGGATCGCCACCGCCGAGGGCGGGATGATCACGACGCTGCGCGACTCAGGGCTCGTCTCCCAGGTCTTCGACGAGGAGAAGCTGCGGGCGCTGGAGGGGGACATGGCGATCGGCCACGTCCGCTACTCGACCACCGGCGGCGGTTCCTGGGAGAACGCGCAGCCGATCTGGCGCGACGACGGCCGCGAGCTCGCCCTCGCCCATAACGGCAACCTCACCAACGCGGTCGAGCTCTGGGGCGAGATGAAGGAGAACGGACTCAAGTTCCGCGGCACCTCCGACTCGGAGATCATCGCCGCGCTGCTCTCATCGCACGAGGGGAAGATGATCGAGGACGCCGCCGCCGACGTGATGCCGCGCCTGCAGGGCGCCTACTCGACGGTGGTGATGACCAAGCGGGCGATCGTCGCCTTCCGCGACCCGCACGGGATCCGGCCGCTCAGCCTCGGCCGGCTCGAGGACCGCTTCGTCGTCGCCTCCGAGAGCTGCGCCTTCGACATCATCGGCGCCGAGCTGATGCGCGAGGTCCACCCCGGCGAGATGGTCTCGCTGACCGAGCGCGGGCTGGAGACGCGGCAGGTGGTGAAGACCGAGCGACGCGCTTCCTGCGTCTTCGAGCACATCTACTTCTCCCGCCCCGACAGCCGGCTCGAGGGCAAGGTCCTGCAGCAGGTGCGGGGGCGGATGGGCGAGATCCTCTGGCGCGAGGCGCCGGTCGAGGCCGACCTGGTGATCTCGGTGCCCGACTCCGGCAACCCGGCGGCCGCCGGCTTCGCCCGTGCCTCCGGGCTGCCGCGCGATGACGGCCTAATCAAGAACCGCTACGTGGCGCGGACCTTCATCCAGCCGGGGCAGGAGCTGCGCAAACACGGTCTGCGGCTGAAGTTCAACCCGCTGCCCGAGATCGTCGCCGGCCAGCGGATCGTCGTCGTCGACGACTCGATCGTGCGCGGTAATACCACCCGCCAGATCGTCGGCATGCTCCGCGACGCCGGCGCCGCCGAAGTCCACCTGCGCATCTCCGCGCCCCCGATCCGCAACCCCTGCCACTACGGCGTCGACATGTCGACCCGCGAGGAGATGATCGCCCACAACCGCTCGATCGCGGAGATCGCCGACGAGCTGGAAGCCGACAGCCTCGCCTACCTCTCGATGGCCGGCGTCTACGAGGCAATCGGCGGCGACCCCGCCGAACACTGCGACGCCTGCTTCACCGGCAACTACCCGCTGGGCGATCCCGACGACGCGAACGGCAAATTCGCTCTGGAGACGATCGCCGCGCCGGCTTCGTCGTAGCGGTCGACGAGCTATCCGAACGGCTATGTTTTTTCTGCGACATAAAGGGCCGAGGGTTCTGTAACAGTATAAGTTCCTTCCCACGCCATTGCTTCGGAGCAAAAGAGGCCTGTTGGGACCGCTGGTATAGACGTTTCGACTTCAAGCGTTGCCTGAGTTCCACCCGCAATAGCACCAAGGTGCGTGTTTTCAGTTCTGTAGATGCAGTGATCTGTGCCCACGCCTGGAATAAAACAACTCCATGTCATTTCCGTGCCGTTTGAAGTGACTGTTCCGGCGTGGGTCCCGCTGATCCAGCTGATCGTCACAGTTCCGGCTTTCAGAACTCTGAATTCACAATGGGGACATTCAAGGAACGTTAGGACTTCTACAGCGATGGATACCCCCAGTCCTTCACCACCCTCACCGCTGGTTTTTCCCTGTATTGTTGACTCTGGACATTCGAGTTTCAGGGAGTCAAGTTCGAGGATTACGGGTTCTTCGAGGGATGTTGCCCTCGCATGCAGTTTCGTTTCGGCTGCATAGGCAAAGCCTGATGGACATGTAGTACCTGTACCTCCACTGCCCGCTTCTCCTTGTTTTTTGCAGAGTACGGTGCCTGAGGCCGTGTTAGTTCCAATGAAGGCCACGAATGCTACCGCCACTATCGCGCTGGAGCCCAGCGTCTTAACGCACTTCACGATTTTCCTCCCTCGGCAGTCAATAAAGAGGCCGCCCGAATTTGGGCGGCCTCCACAGGGTTATGTATGACCCGCGATCCAAAGTGGCCGCGGCGAGGCGACTTCATAAAGCCCGTCCCATTCTGGGTGTTCGTTGCAGAGGGCGCTTGTCGGATCTAGCGATCGGTTTTCTGTACCTTGGGTCGGTTCGGTGCTTCCTTTGATAACGCCAATATCGTGCACAGTAGGCGTGATGAGGCAATGCATGGCGCCAAAGATCGTGTTGCACGTGTATGTCACTTCTTGGCCAGAGACTGTCACTGTTCCATTGTAGGTATCCGGGATCCAGTGAATTTCAAGGCTCCCGGGTTTGAGCGCGACAGTTGAGCAATTGCATTTACCATAAGTCATCGCGCTGAGCGGCACTTTGACTGTTTCGGTTGCGCTGCCCTCGTTTCCGGTTTCGCCCTTGATTGTGGATTCCAGGCATTCGTAAGTGAAGACCCCCAATGTCATCTTGGCGGCTTTGGTTATTTTCAGATGGATTTCGGTTCCGGCGGGGTAAGCTTGTCCTGCCGGGCAGACTGTGCCCGTTGTGACGCCACCCGTAGTCGGTTCGACTTTGCAGAGAACCGTCGCCGACGCCGTGCCGACGCTTAGCAATGAGACCAGTGCAACTGCCGCCGCCGCAAGACACATCATCTTTACGTACTTCATGTTCTTCTCCCTTTCTTTCTGGCGCGCAGGCGCCAGTTCACCTGGCCACACAAGAAGGAAGCGGAATAGTCGGTCACGCTCCCCACGTGTGCCGCCTCCGGTCTCCTTGATTGGATTCCGGTCAGAATGGGGTAGCAGGTTGGAGAGTTATTGTCAAAAACATTTGAGTGTCTAAGTAGGCGGGGAAACTAGCCGGAGATGACCAGTTCCAGCCCAAGCCAGACGATCGCAAGCGAGACCAGGAGGATCGCTCCCTGTAGCGCGTGGAGTTTCGGCCAGCGCAGGTGCAGCAGGGCGAGACCAATGACGAAAGCGACCAAGCCCAGCTTCCACTGCAGGGTCGAACTGCCGAAGAGGTCGTAGTGGGAGGCCATCGCCCAGCCGGTGGCGATGAGGACGCCGAGGGCAACCAGGGAGCCATAGCCGAAACGGCGAGCGACGGCGCGCATGCGTTCACGATCGGGGTCCTGGCGGAGGATCGGCACCACGGCGATGCCAAAGACAAGCTGGCCGCCGACGAAGAAGGCCATCGCCAGCAAGTGCAGGTAGAGAACGGCCTGCCAAAGGTCGTGCTCGCTCACGCCACGAAGCCTACTGCGGGCGGACCGCCTCTCAGACGGCGATCCGCCCGCTAACCAGGCTGCGGGATGCAGTTATGTCTCCGCAGCTATGTACAGCGGCTTCGGAGTCGTAATTTCGTACTTAGCGGTAAACGGACTCGATTCCGGGCAGATGGGGTTTGTGGATACACGTGAGAGGTGTGCGCCTTCAATGTCCAAGGCTGCCGGATATCCGCCTGTAAGGGTCCCTAGGTCGGTAGCATTGCTCACGAAAATGCAGTGAACGATGCCGAATATAGTGCTGCACGTCGATGTGAATTCGGCTCCGGACGATGTCGCTGTGCCGTTGAGCGTGTCAGGCACCCAGTGAAATTCAAAAGTTCCAGGAGTGATCGTTTTCAATTCACAGCTGCATTCTCCGAAGGTCAATGCGCCAACCGTGGCGGACACTGTTTCACTTGCGCCTCCCTCCTGTTTCGTCGCCGCCGTCCACGTGGATTTTTTGCATTCGAGCGTTTTGAACGGGTTTTCAAACGTGACGCTCCCGTTTACGACGGCGTGGATTTCAGTCCCCGAGGGATAGGCCGAGCCTTCGGGACATGTTGTCCCTTTTGTGCCGGTATTACCTCCAGTCGGTTCGACTTTGCAAAGGACGGTGGCCGAGGCTGCACCGACCCCGACGAATCCCGTGAGCGCAGCCGTCGCCACAATGGCAATTCCCAATGTCTTGAAGTACCTCAATTTCTGCCTCCTGTCTGACCCCTTAGTCAGATTATTTCCAGGAGTCAGTAACAGTTGACATGCCGCATCGTCAAGGAGCCAGAGGTAACTCATTTAGACGAACTGTTTGTTTAAGCGGCTTCTTAGGGTAAAGATTAGGGTCGCTCCCTTAGAGGATGCGGGGAATCGTGCGAAGATGCGGGGCGTGAGCTCGTTTCGGATCGTCGTCCTTGCCTCGGGCAGCGGCACCAACCTGCAGGCGATTCTCGACGAGCTGCACGGGCGCGAGGGGGTCGAGGTGGTTGGCGTCGGTTCCGATAAGCCCGCTGCGGGGGCGCTGCGCCGGGGGGGAGGCGCCGGGGTGGAGACCGCCGTTTTCCCCGCTGCCGAATACCCAGACCGAGCCGCACGTGACGAAGCGCTCGGAGACTGGATCGAGTCACTCGAGACCGACCTCGTCGTCCTCGCCGGCTACATGCAGCTGCTGAGCGCCGCCTTCGTCGGCCGCTTCCGCAACCGCGTCGTCAACGTCCACCCCGCGCTGCTGCCCTCCTTCCCCGGCCTCGACGCGATCGGCCAGGCGCTCGCCGCCGGGGTCGAGACCACCGGCGTCACCGTCCACTTCGTCGACGAGGGGGTCGACACCGGCCCGGTGATCGCCCAGCGCGAGGTGCCGGTCGCCGCCGGGGCGGCGCGGGAGGAGCTTGAGGCGGCGGTCCACGCGGTCGAGCACGAGCTCTACCCGGAAGCGATCCGCATGATCGCGCAGGGCAGGGTTAGGATCGACCCCAGCGACCCGCGCAAGGTCGCGATCGATGACTGACCCCGCCACCGAAACCCAGCAGGAGGCGACCGGCAACGGTCAGATCCAGGTGCGACGTGCCCTGATCTCCGTCTCCGACAAGACCGGCGTCGCCGACTTCGCGAAAGGGCTGGCGGCGCTCGGGGTCGAGATCCTCTCCACCGGCGGCACCGCGACGGCGCTGCGCGAGGCGGGGATCGAGGTCACCGACGTCTCCGAGTTCACCGGTCAGGAAGAGATCCTCGGCGGCCGGGTGAAGACGCTGCACCCGCGGCTGCACGCGGCATTGCTGGCGCGGCGCGAGGACCCTGAGCACATGGCGGTCCTTGAGCGCGAGGGGATCGAGCCGATCGACGTCGTCTGCGTCAACCTCTACCCCTTCGAGCAGACTGTCGCCGGCCCCGACGTGGCGCCGGAGGTGGCGGTCGAGAACATCGACATCGGCGGCCCGACGATGATCCGCGCCGCGGCGAAGAACCACGAGAGCGTCGCCGTGATCGTCAAACCGGAGTCCTATGACGCGGTCTGCGCCGAGCTCGAAGAGAGCGGCGGCGAGATCTCCGCCTCGACCCGGCACTGGCTGGCGAACGAGGCCTTCGCCCAGACCGCGCGCTACGACGCCGCGATCAGCCGTTGGTTCTCGATGGAGTACGAGGACTTCCCGGAACACCTCGCGGTCGCCTACGAGAAGGTGCTTGACCTCTCCTACGGGGAGAATCCGCACCAGCGGGCGGCGCTCTACTCGGAGGTGGGGCTACGCAGCCACATCCTCTCGCGCAGCTCGAAGCTGCACGGCCGCGCGCTCTCCTTCAACAACGTCCTCGACCTCGACTCGGCGCGGGCGCTCGCCGGCGACTTCGAGGAGCCAGCCTGCGTGATCGTCAAGCACAACAACCCCTGCGGGGTGGCGATCGGCGCGGACGCGCTCGAGGCCTACCTGAAGGCGCTCGCCTGTGACCCGATCTCAGCCTACGGCGGCGTGATCGCCCTCAACCGGCCGATCGGCCGCGAGCTGGCCAAGGAGCTGCACAAGAATTTCGTCGAGGTGCTGAGCGCGCCCGGCGACGAGGACGGGGCGCTGGAGGTGCTGCAGCAGAAGGAGGCGATCCGCATCCTCTGCGAGGAGGAGCGCCGCCAGCGCGAACCCGGCGAACGCGACGTCAAACGGGTGATGGGTGGCCTCTTGATTCAGGACCGCGACGGCGACCCCGAGCCGCGCGAGATCATGGAGGCGGTCACCTCTAACGAGCCGAGCGAGCAACAGTGGCAGGACATGCTCTTCGCCTGGACCGTCTGCCGCCGCGTCCGCTCCAACGCGATCGTGATCGCCAAGGACGGCGCCACCCTCGGCATCGGCGCCGGCCAGATGAGCCGGGTCGACTCGGTCCGCCTCGCGGTCGAGAAGTGCCGCGACGCGCGCGGCGAGGACGCCGATGCACTGATCGCCGGCTCGGCCGTCGCCTCAGACGCCTTCTTCCCCTTCGCCGACGGTCCCGAGCTGGCCCTCCA
>DASSNA010000092.1:0-2758 GCA_035688445.1 Solirubrobacterales bacterium
GATTAGCGCTTCGACTTCGGCCAGGGACAGGTGGCGCACGGCGGCGATCCGGTGGGCCTGGATGCGGGCGTTGGCCTCGGAGATCTGCGGGTCGACGCCAGAGGCTGATTCGGTCACCGCGTCGACCGGGACCTGTTCGCGGGTGAGCGAGCGGTCGTAGGGCTTCTCGAGCTTGACGTAGGCGGCGAGGTTTTCGCGGATCGCGTCGCGCAGTTCAGCGCTGTTGGGGCCGGCGTTACCGAAGAAGGTGGCGTCGCCGGAGTATTCGGTCGCCGAGGGGCGCGAGTGGAAGTAGGCCCTGCCCTTGAATTCCTGGCCGATCAGCTTCGAGCCGACGGTCTTGCCGTTGAAGGAGACCTTCGAGCCGTTGGCCTGACCCGGGAAGACGAGCTGGGCGATCTCGGTGATCGCAAGCGGGTAAGCGAGACCGAGCACGCCGGTGAAGAGAACGACCGCGATAAGTGAAGTTGGCAGGTCCCGCCGAATCAAGTGGCCGATCCCCCCGTGCATCAGAACAACCTCCCGCTGAGGCCGTTGGCGACCGGGCCGAGCAGGATCGCCGGGAAGAAGGTAAGGGCGCCGACCAGGATCACGACCCCGATCAGGAGGAGGACGAAGGTCGGGTTGTCGGTCCGCATCGTCCCCAGGCCGGCAGGCGAAACCTTCTTGCCCGCCAAAGCGCCGGCGACGGCGAGGACGAAGAGGATCGGCGCGAACCGCGCCCCGATCATCACGATCCCGCCGAGCAGGTCGGTGAAGCTGAGCCCGAAGGCGCCGGCATTGCCGGGCGCGTGCGGCTGGACGAAGCCGGTGTAGCCGGCCCAGGCCGAGCCGTTGTTGTTGGCCTGCGAGAGGTAGGCGTAGAGCGTCTCCGAGAAGCCGGTCGGGTTGACGCCGGCGTAGATCGACTGCCTGGCGATCGGCGCCGCAGAGGCGACCCCGGCCGAGAGGAGCACGGTCAGCGGCGTGAAGAGGACCCCGAGCGAGACCAGCTTGATCTCCCGCGCTCCGATCTTCTTGCCGAGGTACTCGGGCGTGCGGCCGACCATTAGGCCGCCGATGAAGACGGCCAGCAAGACGTAGAGGAGCATCGAGTAGAGCCCGGCGCCGACGCCGCCGAAGACGACCTCGCTGAGGCCGAGGTTGGTGAACGGCACCGCGCCGCCGATCCCGGTCAGAGACTCGAAGGCGGCATTGACGGCGCCGCAGGAGGTGACGGTGGTGATCGCCGTCCACAGAGCCGAGTCGGAGATCCCGAAGCGCTGGTCCTTGCCGACCATGTTGCCGCCGGTGGAGCCGGCGAAGGCGTGGGTGTTGAGGCCAGCAGCGTGCTGGGCGGGGCTGCCGTGTAGCTCGGCGATGTAGACGACGGCGACGCCGGCGATGAAGAGGACGAACATCGCCGCGAAGATCGCCCAGCCTTGGCGCTGGGAGCCGACCATGCGGCCGTAGGTGTAGGTGAGCCCGGCGGGGATGACGAGGATCAACAGCATCTCGACGAAGTTGGTGAGGCCGCTCGGGTTCTCGAACGGGTAGGCCGAGTTGACGTTGAAGAAGCCACCGCCGTTGGTGCCGAGCTCCTTAATCACCTCCTGCGAGGCGACCGGACCCTGGGCGAGCACCTGGGTGCCGCCGGTGAGGGTGTGGATCACCTGGTAGTGACTGAGGTTCTGGATCACGCCCTGGGAGACGAGGAAGAGCGCGCCGACAACCGAGATCGGCAACAGGATGTAGAGGAGGGTGCGGACCAGGTCCTGCCAGAAGTTCCCCAACTCCCTGCCTGAGCGGGCGGCGATGCCGCGGATCAGCGCCACCACGACGACGATCCCGACCGCGGCGGAGACGAAGTTCTGCACCGCCAGCCCCGCCATCTGCGAGAAGTACGTCATCGTCGTCTCGCCGCCGTAGTACTGCCAGTTGGTGTTGGTGATGAACGACGAGGTGGTGTTGAAGTTGACGTCCCACGGCGCCGAGTGGAAGCCCTGCGGGTTGAACGGCTGCACCCCCTGGGTGCGCAAGATCAGGTAAAGCGCGACCCAGAAGAGCAGCGAGAAGACGAGCAGGCTGCGGGCGTAGGCCTTCCAGTCCTGACCCTCCCCGGGCCGCACGCGCAGCACCCTGCAGGTGAAGCGCTCGATTGGCCCGAGGACGGGGGTCAGGAAGACGCGCTGGTTGGTGAAGATGCGCGCCATGTAGAGGCCGACCGGCTTGGTCAGCGCCACCAAGACGACGACGAAGAGTCCGATCTGCAGCCAGCCCTGCGCCATCAGAGCTTCTCCCCGCGCAGCAGCGCGTAGACGAGGTAGACGCAGACGAGGGCAGAGACGAGGAGCCCGAAGACATCGGCGGCGGTGAGAGCGGCGAGCGGCACGTCAGATCCTGTCGATCAGGTCGATCGCCCAGTAGAGGAGGGCGAAGAGGATTACCGCCAGGGCGATCGAGAAGACATCGGCGAGGGGACTGCCGCCGCCGGGAAAGATGTCTGCGAACGGGACCACGGAATCATCGTGCGCCCCACCCCGTCAAGACCGCATGAAGAAGACGCCCCGGCGCATACAGATTTCGTGAAGCGTCATTTCATTGATGGTCATCGATGAAGCTGCTAGCCTCGCGGCCGCATGAGACGTCCTGTGTCAACCCCCGGCCATTTGGAGTTGACGGAAGTTGCCGTGCCGAGCGGCGTCATAGGGCACCCGGTCCTGCCAGCAGCGCCAGAGGACCCGGATCCAGGCGCGCCCCAACGTGCGGATCGCGTGCG
>DASSNA010000096.1:0-8594 GCA_035688445.1 Solirubrobacterales bacterium
TGCGCGTGTACTGGGCGGGACCGCTGCCGCATCGCCCGTCGCAGTTCTGGCTGCCGATCGCCTCACCGGAGGCGGTCGACTACCTGCTGGCAACGCGGCAGGCGGGTTCGGTTGGGGGTGGCCTGCTCCGCCGGCTGTGGCGCTTTGCCCACAAGGCCGGCTTGCTGGCACCGCTCTACGTGGTCGGCAGGCGCTCGGACGAGGTCCGGAGCGGGGAGGCGAAGCCGGCCAGCGACGTCCCACTGCCGCCAGCGGCGCCTCTCCTGCTCCTCACTGGCGGCCACCGCAGCATCAATAAGGCGGTGGGTCTGGCCTTCGAAACGGGGGTGGAGAAGCCGACCGCGGCAGCCAAATTCGCCCGCGTCGCCGAGGCTGAGCCAGGTCTGGAGCGTGAGGCTGCCGTGCTCGGTCGGCTGGGGGAGGAGCGGCCGGGCCTGGCGGGTGTGCCGCGCCTGCAGGGCGAGGGCCGTCGCGGCGGCCGCCTCGCTGTCGTTCAGGACGCGATCGAGGGACAGTCGCTGCTTGACCTTCTGCGACCAGAGAACTTCGGGGAGGTGGCAGCGAAAGTCACGTCTCTCCTAATCGAAGTTGCGATTGACCCCTATATAGGTGGCAAAGTGCAACCTCGAGAGATTGACCGAGGCCGTTTGGTCGATCAGGTCCTCGAGCGGTTTGTGCGGGACTTCGGCCCAGTCGTCGATTCCGCTCTGATTGATAGGGCGCGCTCTGAGCTCGCGAACCTCGGCAACCTCTTGCCAGCCTGCGAGCACCGCGACTGCTCTCCCTGGAACGTCCTCGTCACTCCGGCGGGCGACCCCGTCCTGCTCGACTGGGAGTCGGCCGAGCCCGACGGACTAGCGGGCCTGGACCTCGTCTACTTCCTCGCCAACTGCGCCTTCGTCCTCGACGGCGCAATCGAGAGCGGCCGCACCCGCGAGTCCTACGCCCGCCTCCTCGACCCCGCCACGCCCCACGGCCGCATCGCCGCTAAGGCAACCGCCGACTACACCGCCGCCCTAAACATCACTCCCGACGACTTCCGCCGCCTCCGCCTCCTCTGCTGGTTGATCCACAGCCACAGCGACTACCGCCACCTCCAACTAGAGCACCCCGGCACCCCACCCCCGGAAGCCCTCCGCCAAACCATGTTCCTGGGCTTGGTCGAAGAGGAGCTGGAGCGGAGCTAGCGCCGCGGCCACCAGCTCGGCAGGGCCTCGCCGGTGAGGACTTTCCAGAGGACGGCTGGGGGACCGTCGGTACCGTGGATGCTGACGCGGCGGAGGCGGAAGGGGTCGGTGCTGGCGTCGTTGCGGCCCTTCTCAGTGGTGAAGGCGGCCTCGTAGCCGGCCTCCTCGGTGGCGCGGCAGACGGCCTCGTCGTGGTCGCCATTGGGGTAGGCGATGACCGGGAGCGCCTCGGGGATGTGCTCGCGCAGCTCGGCGAGGGAGCCGGTCAGCTCCTGCTCGCGCTCGGTCGGGTCGAGTTGGGTGAGGCGGCGATGGTGGCGGGTGTGGGAGCCGATCGCGACGCCGGCCGCGGCCAGTTCGCGGACGTCCTCCCAGCCGGCGACGGGCTCGCCGTCGATCCAGTGGGCGCTGCTGCCGAGCTCGGCGGTCGGCACGAAGAGCTGGGGATGGAGGCCGGCGGCGCGGCGCAGCGGCTCGATCGCGTCGGCCATCGCGTCGTCGACCGTGATCGCGAAGCGGCGCCGCGGCAGGTCGTTGCGCTCGCCGCGGTGAAAGGCCAGCAGCTCCTCCAGCGCCAGCGGCTTGAAGCCGAGCACCCGCAATAGGCGCAGCTGACGGTAGAAGCGACGCGGGGTGATGTCGATCCGCTCCTGCCCTGGCTTCAGCTCGCCGGCGAAGCGGTGGTAGACGAGGACCGGGTAGGAGCTGGTCAGGCGCCGCCACTCTTCCGGGGTGGATTCGGCGCGCACGCCCTTCCAGTAGGCGAGGTCCTCGGCGAGCTCCGCCCACCGCCGCGAGCGCGCCGCCAGCGGCTTCAACGCCGTGGCTGGGACCCGCAGCCGCCGCAGCAGACGAGTGCGCCAGGGCGCTTCGCACCAACCCCTCATGCCGGCACCGCCGAGGCGTCGGGAATGATGCCGGGATGAGCATCCTCGACAAGCTCCGCGCCGTCCTCGAGGAGCGGCTGGCGCTGATGGCCCCCTCGCGGCGGCTGCGCCTGGCGCTCGCCGACGAGGTGCTCTCCGCGCAGGCGGCACGGAAGCCCCTGCGCGTGCTCGACGCCGGCTGCGGCGACGGGCTGCTGACGCTCTCGCTGGCCAAGCGGCACCGCGACTGGGCGCTGCTCGGGGTCGACCAGCGCGAGGACCTGCTCACTGGCGCCCGCTCGCGGGCCGCGGCGCGGTCGCTGAGCAACGTCCGCTTCGAGCCGGCGGACCTGACGAAGCCGTTGCCGGGGTCGGGCTTCGGCGCCGTCGTCGCCCTTGAGTGCCTGCACGAGATCCCCGACGACGCCGCCGCCCTGCGCAGCATGGCTGGGGCGCTCGCGCCGGGCGGCCTGCTGGCGCTGCAGGTCCCCGAACGCGACTGGGCCCCGGTCCTGCCGGGCAGCACCGGGATCTGGCGCGAGGAGGTCCGCCACGGCTATGGCCGCGAGGAGATCGCCGCCGACGTCCGTGCCGCCGGCCTTGAGCCGATTGAGCTGCGCCCGACCTACCGCAGCCTCGCCGCCGCGGCGCAGGAGATTCGCGACCGGATCAAAGACGCGCCGCTGCCGCTGCGCCTGCTCGCCTTCCCTTTTCTCGCGGTGGCTGTGCGGCTGGAGCGTCTCGGCCTCACCTGGGGCAAGCCCAGCGCCACCCTGGTGCTGGCGCGCCGGCCCGCTCAATAGACGTACCGCTGCAGTGCCTCGTCCCATGCCCGGGCGGGGTCGTCGACCCCGACGACGCCGTCGAGCGTCCCCTCCGAGGTCGCGTTGAACCGGGTCGCGTAGAAGTTGTGGTAGACGAGGTTGCCGAAGACGGTGCCGACATCGCCGGGGCCGCGCTGGCTGGTCACCTCGAAGAAGTGGACGTTGGGCGCCTCGGCCATGGAGATCTCCTCGCCGACGTCGCCGGAGGCGTCGCGGCCTTCTTCGCGCGGTTGGTAGTGGGCGCGGAATGAGTGCTTGCGCTCGACAAAGCGCGCCTTGCGCATCGCCCAGCAGCAGGGGTGCACGTAGGAGCGGTTGAGGCGGGCGCCGGAGACCTGGGCGCCTTCGGAGAGCGGCGCCAGCAGCCGCTCCAGCCAGTCGTCGTGGAGCGGGAAGGCGTCGACGTCGAGGGCGACGACGAACTCGGTCTCGGCCAGCAGCACCCCCAGGTCCATCGCCAGCTCGTGCCCGACGTTGGCTGGCAGCAGTAGCCCCTTTACCTCGGGGTGTTCGCGGATGCGCTGCCGCGACTCGTCCTCGGAGCCATTGTCGACGGCGATGATCTCGGTGCCGGCGGGGCTGCGTCGCCGCACCACCTCGATCAGCACCTCGAGGTGGGGCCAGGAGTTCCAGTTGACGGTGACCACCGTCGCCGCTCCGGGTCGCAGGCTGCCCAGTCGACGCCGCGCCCGCGCTCGCAGCCCCGGCACGGCCAGCCGCCAGCCGAGGATCTGGGAGAGCTTGCGCGTCGTCGCGTTGTCGGTGCGGGGGACCCTGTCGAGCATCAGCGAGTCCTCATTGTTCCGTTCGGGTCAGTCGCAGTAGCGGCTGGCGCCATCGCCGCGGCCAGCCTACGGTCGCCAGCTTCAGCCGTAGCCGCAGCGGGGTATCGCTGGCGAGCACCTCGACACGGGGCAGCGCCCAGCGCTCGGCGCCGATCTCCACTCGCCCCGGAGTGACCGTGAAGGCGGCGGCGTAGCCGGCCTCCCTCACCGCTTGCGTCACCTCTGCGTTCGTCTCACCATGCGGGTAGGAGAAGGCCCGCGGGCGGGGGAGACCGAGGGACTCCAGGGCGGCCGCCGACTCGCGGACTTCCTCCTCGGCTTCCGCGAGATCGAGCTTCGCTAGGGGGCGGTGACGCATCCCGTGCGAGCCGACCTCGATGTCGTGGGAGGGGAGGCTGCGCAGGCCCTCGGCGTCGAGCAGCCCCAGTTCGCGAGCGCCGAGCGGGCGGTCCCACTCGTTCGTCCCACCGGTCAGCCCGGCCACCGCGAACGCCAGTGCGGGGATGCCCCGCTCCACCAGCAGCGGCGCTGCCGTCTCGAGCAGGTCGCGATAGCAATCGTCGAAGCTGAGCAGCAGCGCCTTGTCCGGCAGGGGCGCGCGCCCCTCGAGCGCCGCCAGAAGCGCGTCGAGGTCGACGAAGGACCAGCCGCGACGGCGCAGGGCGTCGAGGTGGTTGGCGAACTGCTCTGGCGGCACCCCGTACTCGGCGAGGACAGCGTCGCCGCCGAGATCGGCGACGGCGTGGAAGGCGAGGACGACGGCGCTGCCGGTGGCGAGCTTGCGCCGGGCGAGCCGAGCACCGCGCTGGTGTTCCATCGTCCGCAGGCCGAAGAAGAGCCGCCGCACTGCCGAGCCGCGGCGCCCCTTGCGAACCAGCCGCACGACGAGGTCCCGCAGTGGCGCGCTGACCCAAGCTGGGGCCACGACCAGCGGCCCCAGCAGCCAGCGGCTGCGGCGGGTGTGGAAGGAGGGGGCGGCGTCGAAACGCCCCGCCTGCTCGGGGTGCTTCAGTACCAGCTCCTCCTCGGAGCGGCCGGTCTCGCGCGCCCGCCGCAGGTAGGCGGCCGGGTCAACCTCGTAGTACTGGTAGGTGATCGCGGCCGGATTGAAGACAGCCCTCAGCCCCGCCTTCAGGGCGCGGTAGCCGAAGTCGATGTCCTCGCCACCGAACAACCCCTCGCGGGTGAAGGTGGTGTCGAAGCCGCCGAGCCGGACAAAGTTCTCGCGCCCGATCGAGATCTGCCCGGTGAGGAGGTCATCGAGCCCGATCTCGGCGCCGGACTCGAGCAGGCGCTGGCGCCGTGACTCCGCCCAGTAGCCGACTCCCCAGCTCAGCAGGCCCGGGGGGGAGTCGGGGTGAGCTGGCATGTCGCCGACGACGAGGTCGCCGCCCTCGCGGTGGGAGCGGTCGTGCTCGGCCAGCAACTGCTCCGCGGCTTCCATGTCGTCGTCGATGAAGAGCAGGACCTCGCCGGCGGCGGCGCGGGCGCCGACGTTGCGCGCCTCGGCGGCGCCGCGGTTGGCCTGCTCGATAACCGTTAGCGGAAAGGAGAGGTCGAGCTCCCGCAGCGCCGCAGCGGTGCCGTCGCTGGAGCCGTCGTCGACGACGATCGTCTCGAAGTCGCGAAAGCTTTGGCGGTCGAGCGCGGCGACGTCGCGGACCACCGTCGCCCGCCGTTCGTAGGTGGGGATGACGACGCTGAAGCGGGGTCCGCTCATGCCGTCTGCTCGCTGAGGCGCTCCTCGGCGGCGCGGTAGGGCGGGACCACGCGGCGCGCCAGCGGTGGCGCCACCGCTGCGGCCAGAGCGGTGAGCCTCGTCTTCGGCTCCAGCCGCTTCGCCACCGCCTGACGCGCCAGGTGGCCGCTCGAGCCATCGCCGTAGAGGGCGTTCTGGACCTCGGCCATCACCGCCCGCGAGCGGTGCATTCGCAGCGCCCGCTCCAGCGCCGGGCGCTCCTCCGCGCGTAGGGCCGGGTTGCGCTCGGCCTTTTCCAGCAGGCGCGCCCGCTCCCAGAGGCTCGGCGCCCGGTTGGCGGAGAGACTGCCCTCGTGGACGACGTAGTCGTAGTAGGGCTCATCGACGAAGCCGGCTCGGCCTCCGTCGAGCAGGACCCGCAGCCAGCAGTCCCAGTCGTAGGCGATCCGGAAGCTCTCGTCGTAACCGCCGATCGCCTCCAGCCGGCTCAGCCGCACCGCCGGCCAGCCGCCGATGAAGCAGGTTTCGAAGATCGCCGTCCGCTGCCCCTCCGAGACGAAAGGGGTGTAGCCAGCGAAAGTCCCAGCGCTCTCGCCCTGGGCGACGAGGCGGGCGTCGGTGGTGACGAGGTCGAGGTCGGGCTGCTCGCGGGCGAGCGCGGCGATCACCTCCAGGCGCCGCGGGTGGTAGGCGTCGTCGGCGTCGAGGACCGCCATGAAGTCGCTGCGAGCCGTCTTGGCGCCGGTGTTGCGGGCCGCGGCGCCGCCGCCGTTCTCGCGCCGCACCACCTCGATCCGGTCCAGGTAGGGACGCAGCGCCCCGGCGAGGTCGTCCTTGGAGCCGTCGTCGACGACGATCACCTCCTCCGCCGGCCGCGTCTGCGCCAGCGCTGAGGAGACCGCGGCGGCGATCGTGTCGGCCGCTTCGTAGGCGGTGATGACGATCGAGAAGGTCGCCTCGCTCATGCCGGCAGCCGCCAGGAGTGGGGGAGGGAGACGTCGCCGTCGGCCTCAGCGGCGACCGGCCGGTCGCCGATCGTCCCCGGCTCGACGTCAAAGAAGGTCGCCGCCTGCAGGCCGTCCTGGATGTGGCGCTTGGCTTTGACGATCACGTCGATCCGGTAGCGGCCGGGCAGGAGCGGCAGCGAGTCGACCTCGCACTCGAGGCGCGTCCCCGGCTTCGTGGCGCGGAAGTCGACCGGCGCCGACATCTCGCTGTCGAGGGTGCAGACCGGCTGGCCGAGGTTGTTGACGATCGTCAGCTGGCACTCCATCTTCGGCAGCGCCTCGGTGACGTCGACGACAATCGATGCCGGCCGGCCGGCGACGACGACGTTGGGGGTGCCGCTGGCGTCGCTGATCTCGAGGTGGCGGACCAGGGTCTCGTCGTAGGCGCGGCTGTCGCGGTCGGTTCGCTCCAGCAGGTCGTCGGAGGCGGCGCTCTCCAGCGTCCGCAGGTAGCGGTCGATCGCCTCGGTGATCGGCGCGTCCGCTTGCACCTCACCCCGTTCGAGCAGGATGCCGCGGCTGCAGAGCGCCTGGATGATCGCCAGGTTGTGGGAGACGAAGATCACCGTCCGGCCCTCTTTGGCGACCTCGCTCATCTTCCCCAGCGACTTGCGCTGGAAGGCGGCGTCGCCGACCGCGAGCACCTCGTCGACGAGCAGGATCTCGGGCTCGAGGTGGGCGGCGACGGCGAAGGCCAGCCGCACCGACATCCCGCTCGAGTAGCGCTTCACCGGCGTGTCGAGGAAGCGCTCGATTTCGGCGAACTCGACGATTTCGTCGAAGCGGAGGCGGATCTCCGCCCGTCGCATGCCGAGGATGGCGCCGTTGAGGAAGATGTTCTCGCGCCCGGTTAGCTCCGGGTGAAAGCCGGTGCCGACCTCGAGCAGCGAGCCGACCCGCCCGGTCACGTCGGCGTAGCCGGCCGAGGGCTCGGTGATCCGCGAGAGGATTTTCAGCAGCGTGCTCTTGCCGGCGCCGTTGTGGCCGATCAGGCCGACGACTTCACCGCTGCGGATCGTCATCGAGAGGTCGCGCAGCGCCCAGAGCTGATCCCCCCTTGGCTCCTTGCTGCCCCCACGCCTACTCAGCAGTCGCCGCGGCGCCTCCATCAGGCTCTCGCGCAGGGTCCCGTAGCCGCGCCCCTGCAGCCCGAGGGTGTAGCGCTTGCCCAGCTCGTGGGTTTCGATCGCGGTCTCGGCCATGGCTCAGACGAAGTCGGCGAAGGCGCGCTCGGTGCGGTCGAAGTAAGCGAGGCCGGCGACGAAGACCACCACAGCGGCCACAGCGGAGATCCCGATCAGGTCCCAGGGCGCGTTGCCGGTCCCCAGCGTCGCCCAGCGGAAGCCTTCGACCACCCCGACCATCGGGTTGATCGCCGAGAGCGTCCGCCAGGGCTCGTTGATGCTGCTGCTGGGGTAGACGATTGGGGTGAGGAAGAGCCAGAGCTGGATCGCAAACGGGACGACGTAGCGGACGTCGCGGTAGCGGACGTTGATCGCCGAGAGCGCCGAGCTGACGCCGAGGGCGGTGATCCCGGCGATCGCGACCAGCAGCGGCAGGACCAGGATCGCGATCGAAGGCGCATAGCCCCAGGCGAGGACGATGATGAGCAGGATCACGATCGAGATCGCCAGGTCGACGAAGCCGGCGACCACCACTCCCGCCGGCATGAAGATCCGCGGGAAATAGATTTTCGAGACCAGCGCAGAGTTGCTGACGAGGCTGTCGGAACCGAGCAGCAGCGCGGTCGAGAAGAAGGTCCAGGGAACCAGCGCCGAGAGGCTGAAGAGGGGGTAGGGGAGCCCGTTCGATGAGATGCCGGCGATGTTGCCGAAGATCAGCGAGAAGACGACCATGAAGCCGATCGGCTGCAGCACCGCCCAGGCTCCGCCGAGCGCGGTCTGGCGGTAGCGGATGGTGATGTCGCGCAGGGCGATCTGGCCCGCCAGGTCGCGGTAGCGCCATAGCTCCTTTGGCGCCAGAACCCGGCTGAAGCCACGGGTCGGCTGGAGGCGAATCGTCTCCGGACTGGTCTCCACGGGGCGCAGCATAGGTAGAGCATCGGTTCCGCCAGCGTCAACTGACAGAATCGCGCCAGATCATGCATGCCTCACGCCTCGCCCGAGGCTGGCAGCGGCTGAGGCGTCTCAGCGAGCAGTCGCTCTTCCGCAACAGCCTCTACATCATGGGGACGACCGCGGCGACCTCGCTGCTCGGCTTCGGCTT
>DASSNA010000105.1:0-5873 GCA_035688445.1 Solirubrobacterales bacterium
CCGCGATCAGGCCGTCCTCGCAGCGGACCCCGACGCGCTCCCCGTCGAGCAGCGCGTTCTCGACCGTCAGCGTCACCGGCCCACCGCTCCGAGGCGCGGCAGGACCGCGGCCAGGCCCTCGCGCAGGCGCTCGGCGTTGGCGAGGCGGTCGGCTTCCATCCCCTTCGTGCTGACCGGCTCGGCCGCGAGGCCGTTGGCGAGGTTGTCGACGACGCAGAGGGCGGCGTAGTCGAGGCCGAGCTCGCCGGCGGCGACGCACTCGGAGGCGATCGTCATCCCGACCACGTCGGCGTGCGCCGCCATCAGCCGGATCTCGGCCGGCGTCTCGAAGCGCGGCCCGCGCGCCTGCCAGTAGACGCCGCCGTCGCGGGGCTCCTGGCCACCTTCGCTCCAGGCCGCGATCACTTCCGCCCGCCAGCGCGGTTCGAACCCCGGCGCCGAATGGGCGCGTCCGTCCTCGTATATGGAGTCGCCGAGGTTGAGGGCGATGAAGTCGCCGGGGCAGAGGAGGCTGCCGACCGCGAGCTCGGGGTGCAGCGAGCCGACCGAGCCGATCCCCAGCACCCGGTCGCAACCCTGCTCGAGTAGCGGCCGCAGGTTCGCCTCGTGGTCGATCGCGTGGGGGAGGACGAAGCCTCCCTCGGCGCCGTGGCGCTGGACGATCGCCGCCCCCTGGTCGGCCGCCGCGGCCGCGATCTCCTCGCCGCCTGGTCCGAGCGCGTTGCTACCGAGGATCACCGCCAGTCGTCCCATCGACCGATCCTATGCGCCGCGGTGCGCCTTGAAAGCCGCCGCAGCCTCGTCGTGGTCGACGATCGGCTCGGGGTAGTCGAGGCGCTCGAAGCCCTCCGCCAGCCAGGGGCGGAAGATCGCCTTGCCGCCCACCGACTCCAGCTCCGGCAGGTAGCGGCGCACGTAGTCGCCCTTCGGGTCGAAGCGTTCGGCCTGGCGCACGGGGTTCAGCACCCGGTTCGGCCGGGTGTCGTTGCCGGTGCCGGCGACCCACTGCCAGTTGCCGGCGTTGTTGGCGATCTCGCCGTCGGTGAGCAGGTCCCAGAAATGCCAGGCGCCGAGGCGCCAGTCGATATAGAGGTCCTTGCAGAGGAAGGAGGCGACGGTCATCCGCGCCCGGTTGTGCATGAAGCCCTCCTCGGCCAGCTGCCGCATCGCCGCGTCGATCAGCGGGTAGCCCGTCTTCCCTTCTTGCCATGCCTCGAACGCCCGCTTCGACTTCGACCAGCGGTCGCGGCGCGGGCGGTAGTCGCGCTGGGGGAGGGACGGGGTCGCCGCCAGCACCTGGTGGTGGAAGTCGCGCCAGCAGAGCTGCCGCACGAAGGCGCCGCCGCCGCGGCGATCGCTCGCTTCGCGCGCAAGCCCCAGCGGCGAGATGCACCCCCAGCGGATGTAGGCGCTGAGCCGCGAGGTGTCGTCGCCGGGCAGGTCGTCGTGCCGATCTTCGTAGCGGCCGAGGCCGTCGCGGAGGAAGGACCGCATGCGCTTGCGCCCCGCCCGCTCGCCCCCGGGCATCCGCGACGGCGAGGGCCTGCCGTCGATCAGCGACTCGAGCGTCGGCAGCCGCCCCGCCGCCGGCTTCGACGGGACCGAGAGCCTGCGGGGCGTAGTCGCCGGCTCGCGCATCGGCAGTCCGCTCCAGGCGCGGTGGTAGGGGCTGAAGACCTTGAAGTGGTCGCCGCCCGTCGGCGTCACCGCGCCGGGCGGGACGATCGTCACCCCCGGGTGGGCCGTGAACTCGATCCGCTCCTCCGCGCAGGCCCGCGCCAGCCGCTCCTCCCGCGCCCGCGCGTAGGCGCTCCAGTCGGCGCTGACGTGGATCTGGCTCGCCCCGCACTCGCGGGCCAGCGCGACCGCCTCGCGCACGGGGTCCCCCCGCCGCACGAACAGTCGCCCACCCGCCTTCCGCAGCCCCTCGTCGAGGTCGCGCAGCGCCTCCAGCATGAAGGCGACCCGGTTCGGCGCCGCGAATCGCGACCCCAAAAGCCCCTCGTCGAAGACGAATAGCGGCACGGTCCGCTCCGCTTTCGCAGCGGCGGCGAGCGCCGGCTGGTCGTGGAGGCGAAGGTCGCGGTTGAAGAGGACGAGCGCGGTCTCGATTGCCATATGGTCCTGCAATGGAGAACGGGGAGAGCCGCGACGCGGATCAGCGCGAACGGAACTCGGGTCGCGACGAGACCGAGGAGGAACGCCTCGACCGCAACCTCGGCGAGCTGTTGCAGGAGCTGCGCGTCGCCCTGCCCGGCGTCCAGGTCCTCTTCGCCTTCCTGCTCGCGGTCCCGTTCCAGCAGGGCTTCGAAGAAGTCACCTCGTTCCAGAAGGACGTCTACTTCGCGACCCTGATCCTCGCCTCGCTCTCGGCGACGATGCTGATCTCGCCCTCCGCCTACCACCGGGTCACCTTCCGCTACCAGCAGAAGCGCCGCCTCGTCTACTACTCCAACCGCTTCGCGATCATCGGCCTCGCCCTGCTGGCGCTCGCGATGACCGGGGCGATCCTGCTGATCACCGACGTGCTCTTCTCGACCACGGCGGCGCTCGTCACCGCGGGCCTGGCGCTCTGCGTCTTCGGCTTCTTCTGGTTCGCGCTGCCGCTGCAGCGGCGGCTCAAACTCAGCGCGGGGCAGGAGCCCCTAGGGAAGCCCGAAAAGAGCTGAGCTCCTCGTCGAGCCGGTCGAGGAAGGGCAGTTCCGGCGCCTTCTCCCGCAGCAGCGCCAGATCTTTTTCCCAGATCTCGATCTTCAGCTCGACCGGGACCTTGAACTCGTCGCGGACGGAGTCGCCTTCCTCGGCGTAGGTGGCGGCCAGGCTGCTGACGTTGACCAGCTTGTCGGCGCCGTAGATCGTCATTGCCTCGACCGGGGCGGCGGCCAGCCGTTCGCGGTGCTCGGCCTTGCGCCGGCGGTAGTCGTCGATCGACTCGTCGTCGGTCATCGCTCCGACCAGCCCGGCGACCTCGCCGCCGAATTTCTCGCGCAGCTCGTCGAGGGTCGTCTCCGAGTCCTCGACGACGTCGTGCAGGAGCGCCGCCGCCAGCGTCTCCTCGCCGTAGCCGTGTTCGTCGAGCAGCGCCGCGACCCGCACCGGGTGTTCGATGTAAGGCATGCCGCCGCTGCCGTTGCGGATCTGCCCCTCATGGTCGGAGCGCGCCTGCTCGAAGGCCGCGCGGACCAACGACGAGCGCTCGGCGGCAGCCTCGATCCGGTCAGCCGGGGACACCGGGTCAGCCTAGAGCAACCGGTGCCTCTGCCCGCGGCGAGCGAGCGGGCAGCTCATACTCGTTGCGCTCCTGTCCCAGCTCGACCGCTGCCCGGTCGCCCCCCAGCTGCTCCCATTCCCGGCAGGCTTCGGCGGCGAGGCCGTCGAGGAAGTCGTCGGAGTGGAGCGGGTCGTGGTGGAAGAGGACGGTGCGCCGGGCGTTGGTGCGCCGCGCGAAGCTGAGCGCGTGAGAGACGGCCGAGTGGCCCCAGCCGAGGTGGCACGGGTACTCGGCGTCGGTGTACTGGCCGTCGTGGATCAGCAGCGAGGCGTCCTTGGCGAGGGCGAAGCCGGAGATCCAGTCCTCCTCGAGCTCCTCGAGGTCGGCGCCGAGGGCGGGCTCGTGGTCGGGGATGTAGGCGAGCGAGGAGTCGCCGTCGTCGATCCGGTAGCCGAGCGTCGGGCCGCGGTGGGAGACCGAGGCGGAGCGGATCCGCGCCGGGCCGATCTCCCACTCGCTCTCCGGGCAGTGGCGGAAGGAGACGTCGCAGGGGAGCTCGCGGACCTCGACGGGGGAGAGCGGGGCGGAGATGTAGCGGGCGATCCGGTCGCGCAGCGAGGCCTCGGGGGAGGCGGGGCCCCAGATCACGATCTCGGTCTGCGGCCGGAAGGCGGGGGCGAAGAAGACGAGGCCCTGGATGTGGTCGAGGTGGAGATGGGTGAGGAGGATGTGGAGGCGGCTCGGCTCGTCGGGCAGGGCGAGGCCGAGGCAGCGGATGCCGGTGCCGGCGTCGAGCGCGAGGACCGAGCCGTCCGAGAGGGTGACGCCGACGCAGGAGGTGTTGCCGCCGTAGCGGATCGTTTCCGGCCCGGGGGCCGGGATCGAGCCGCGCGTCCCCCAGAGCTTGACCTTCATGCCGGCTCGGCTCCGTTGCCGTTGGCCAGCGAGGGCCAGAAGACGGCGATCGCGCCCTGAGAGCCGTGCGGGGTGAGGATCGGGAACGCCGAGACCTCGACTTCGTGGCTGGTGCCGTCGGTCGAGCGGACTGTCAGCTCGGCGTGGGCGGGGCGGCCGGCGCGGACCGCGCGGACCAGCGGCAGGTCGTCGTAGGGGATCGGGTCGCCGCTCTCGTCGAAGGGGCCGAAGAGCGAGCCCCACTCCTGCGGCCCGACCGTTCCCAGCTCCTCGAAGCGTTTGCCCAGCAGCATCCCGGCGGCCTCGTTGTAGAAGACCAGCAAGCCGCCCTCGTCGACCAGGAAGGCCGGCGTCGAGAGCGCCGACATCAGGTTCCTGGCAAGGATCAGCTCTAGCGGCCGCTGCGTCACGAATGACACTTTAGATCCCCGTTCCTACGGTCGGGAAAATGCCGGGTTTTCCGCTGCAGCAGCCAAGGTTGATCACCTTCCCGGGATGGAGCGGGGGAAGACGTGATTTTCGTCACTTAGGTGTCTTGATGTGGCTTGGATTGGTGGGCAGGTTTTTTATCCGGCTGCTTCGGCTCGGCGGAGGCCGCCGCGGGCCCAGAGGGCGAAGAGGACGGGGAGGGTGATTGCGACGGTGAAGGCTAGGGCGACGACCGTGGGGTCGCCGGAGATGAAGCCGCGGCCCGCCTCGATCAGGGCCGTCACCGGGTTGACCGAGGCGACCGCGTGGATCCAGCCGCTGAGCAGGCTGAGCGGGACGTAGACCGGGGCGAGGAAGAGGATAAGGAAGACGGGGAACTGCATCAGCGGGCCGCCCTGGATCGAGCGCACCCGCATCGCTACGCCCGCCGCCCAAAGCGTCGCCGCAATGTTGACGAGCAGGGCAAGTCCGTAGAGCCCGACGATTTCGACCCCGCCGCCGTCTACGTTCATCCCGGCGACGACGGCGACAACGGTGAGCACGGTCCAGGTGACGAAGGCGCGGAAGATGGCGGCGAGCGCGTAGCCGGCGACGATGCCGCTGCGGTTGCCCGCCGCCAGCAGGTAGCGGCGGGCGAACCCGGTCTCGAAGTCGCGGGCGATCGCGAAGCCGGTGAAGACGCCGCCGAAGGCCGCCGACTGGAGGAGGACGAAGACGAACTGGAAGGCCGTATAGCCGGTGGGGAAGTCGAAGCCGGGGACGTTGGAAATCGCCGAGAGCCCGCCCGCGAAAGAGGTGAAGAAGAAGAGAGGGAAGAGGAGCGAGGGGAGAAGGTAGGCCGGGTTGGTGAGGAAGTTGTGGATGCTGCGCCAGGCGACCGCGCGGGCGATCGTGAACATGTTCGTGGTCTGGGGCTTGCTCACGTCCTCACCAGCCTCGTCTTCAGCGCGGCGCTTGCCGCGTACATGCCGATCGCGAAGATCGCCAGCGCGATCCCGAAGCCGAGCGCGAGCTTGTCGAGCTCCCAGCCTTCGATCAGTAGCGAGCGGAAGGCGTCCAGAAGGTAGGAGACCGGGTTGGCGGTGGCGATGGCCCGGTACCAGTCGGTCTGGATCAGGCCGAGGGGCAGCGCCATCGAGGAGAGGAAGAGGAAGACGAAGAAGACCGGGAAGAGGCCCTGGATCGCCTCGCCGGAGCCGGTGCGCAGGGCGGCGAAGAGGCCGATCGTGCCGAAGGCGACGGTGACGGTGACCGCGAGGGCGATGATCATCAGCGCGCCGCCGGCCCCGGCGGCGAGTTCGGCCCCGGCGACGAGGCC
>DASSNA010000118.1:0-22231 GCA_035688445.1 Solirubrobacterales bacterium
GTTCCATGGACCCGGCGTCTCAGAAGGCGCGAGCACCAGCGCCGCCGATCTCTTCCGTCTCCTCCAGCAGAGCATGGAAGAACGAAACGGCGGCACCGGAGCCGAACCCGGCCCCGCTATCGGCGTCGGCCAAGGGAGCAGTGCTGGCGGCGGCAAGCGAAAAGGCGAAGCCGGCATCTCCCAGTCCTCGAAAACCGGAGGGACCGAACCCCTCCTCGACTACCTCCTGGGCCCATGAGGAACCGCAGCGGACTCAGCGGCGTCGCCAGCAGCCCGATCCTCGTCGGCGCGGTCACCGTGCTGGTCATCATCGTCGCCGTCTTCCTCGCCTACAACGCCAACAACGGCCTCCCCTTCGTCTCCACCTACAACCTCAAGGCCCGCGTCCCCAACGCCGACGCCCTGGTCAAGGGCAACGAGGTGCGGATCGGCGGCGTCCGCGTCGGCATCGTCAAGTCGGTCGTCCCGGTCCACCTCGAAAATGGTGGAGCGGCGGCCGAACTCTCGCTCAGCCTCGACAAGAGCGCCGAACCGCTGCCGGTCGACTCGACCATCACCGTGCGGCCGAAGTCGGCGCTGGGGCTGAAGTTCCTCCAGGTCACCCCCGGCAACTCAGAAAAGGGCTTCAAGGCCGGCGAAACGATCCCGGTCGCCGCCTACAAGCCCGAACCGGTCGACATCGACCAGTTCTTCGACATGTTCGACGAAAAAACCCGCGAGGCGATCCGCCAAAACGACGCCGGCTTCGGCAACGCCCTCGCCGGCCGCGGCCCACAGCTGAACGAAGCGATCGGCGCCCTGCGCCAGTTCGCCGTCCACAGCTCACCGGCGCTGCGGGCGATCGTCGAACCGAGCACCAACTTCGGCGGCTTCTGGCGCTCGCTCGAGGCCCTCTCGGCCACGGTCGCGCCGGTCGCCGAGGCGCAGGCCAGCATGTTCGTCGCCCTCGACCGCACCTTCGCCGCCTTCGCCCGCGTCTCCCGTCCCTTCATCCAGGAAACGATCGAAAAGAGCGCGCCGACGGAGGAAACCGCGATCGCCGACCTGCCGGTTCTGAACCCCTTCCTGCGCGATACCGGCCGCTTCTTCACTGCCTTGCAGCCGGGCGTCAAAGCTCTCGCCAAAACCTCGCCGGTCATCGCCGAATCCCTCCACGCCGGCATCCCGGTCCTCAACGCCTCCCCCGTCCTCAACGCCCAGCTGCAGCCGACCGCGCAGGCGCTGGTCGATTTCCAGGAAGCCCCGGGCGTCTTCACCGGCCTCGAACTGCTGACCGACACCAACCGCCTGCTGAAGCCCTCGCTGACCTTTGTCGTGCCGAGTCAGACGGTCTGCCACTACTGGACGCTGACGTTTAGGCAGATCTCCAACGCTGCCAGCCAGGGGAACAGCAACGGCAACTGGCTCCAGTTCGTTTCCTTTGTGCCGCCGGAAGGGCCGAACAGCGAGAGCACCTTTGCCAGCGCGCCCGCCAATGGGCCTGAACGCGAAAACCACCTTCACTACAACCCCTACCCCCAGACCGCGGCGCCTGGTCAGGGCAAGGTGTGCGAAGCCGGCAACGAGAAGTACACCCCCGGCAAGACCGTGATCGGGCACGCTCCGGAACTTTGGGGTACCACGACCCGCGGGGGGACCGGAGAATGACCCGGCTGCCGGAGCGAGACAGGCGTGCGGCTGCGTCCAAGGACAGCCGCTTTGGCTGGCGGCCGAGCAACGTGATGATCGCCATCATCTTCATCCTCATCTTCACGGTCGGGCCCTACCTCGCCTTCACCAAACACGTCCCCTTCACCAGCTACGGCTACGAGCTGAAGGCGACCTTCTCCAACTCAGCCAACATCGCCAAGAACTCGCCGGTGCGGGTCGCCGGCGTCGACGTCGGCAAAGTCATCTCCAGCAGCCGCGACGGCGACAACACCACCATTACCTTCACCGTCGAAGGCAAGGGCCGCCCGATCCATGACGACGCCTTTGCGGCGATCCGGCCGCGGATCTTCCTCGAGGGCAACTTCTTTGTCGAACTCGACCCCGGCAGCCCCAGCGCGCCGGAAATGGGAAGCGGCGACACGATCCCGGTCAGCCGCACCTCGATCGCGGTCCAGCTCGACGAAATCCTCACCGCCCTGCAGTCGCCGGTGCGGGCCGACCTCAGCCGCCTGCTCGAGAGCTATGGCACCGCCCTCACCCACGAACCCACCGCGGCAGAAGACGCCACCCAGCTGCCCGAGGTGAAAGGCAAGAGTGGCGCCGAAGCGCTCAACGGCGCCCTCAAATACGGCGGCGAAGCCGGCCGCTACAGCTCGCAGACGCTGAACGGCCTGCTCGGCACCGAACAGCGCGACCTCTCCCGCCTCGTCGCCGGCGCGGGCCGCGCCTTCGGCGCTCTCGGCCGCCGCGAGGCCGATCTTCAGGGCTTGATTGACAACTTCAACATCTTCACCGGGGCCCTCGCCAACCAGTCAACCAACCTCTCGGCGACGATCCACCTGCTGGCGCCGACCCTGCGCGTCACCCACGCCTCGCTGGTCAGCCTCAACCGCACCCTGCCGCCGCTGCGCACCTACGCGATCGAGCTGCGCCCGGCGGTCGCCGAGCTGCCGGGCCTAATCAGCGCCTCCAAACCCTTCCTCGCCCAGGTCCGCCCGCTGCTCTCCGGCAAAGAGGCCGGCGGCGACGTCAAGCTGCTAGCTAAATCGACCCCCGCCCTCGCCGGCGCCGCCCTGGTCAGCAAGCAGAACACGGTGCCGCAGATCAATCGGCTCAGCGTCTGCACGACCAAAGTCATGGTCCCCACCGGCAACGAGGTCATCAACGACCGCTTCAGCACCGGCGGCCCCAACTACCGCGAGTTTCTCTACAACCTCGTCAACTTCGCTGGGATGGCGCAGAACTTCGACGGCAACGGTCCCTACGCGCGGGCTCAAGTAGGCGGCGGCTCGGTTCTCGTCGGGGAACCGAACCCGAAAGGGAATCCGGACACGCTCAGCGACAAAATCAATTACGCGAAGACGATCGAAAACCCCCTGGGGACGCAGCCGCAACTGGGTGGCAAACCGCCGCTGAAGCCTGGAGTGCGCTGCTACACCAACTCGCCTCCGGACGTCAACGGGCCGCTGGGGCAGGTCGGCCCGCCGTCGCCGTCGGTCGCGGGGGTGAACCCATGAGCGCCCGCTGGACCCACTTCCGCGCCTGGCTCTCGCGGCAGGTGCGCGGGCGCCGCACCGACACGATCGCGATCATCGTCCTCGCCCTCGCCGGCGTCGTGATGACGCTCTTCATCTTCACCCAGCAGAAAGCCTCGCTGCCGCCCTGGCTCCCCTTCGTTGGCGAAGAATTCGAACACATCAGCGCTCAGTTCTCGACCGCCCAGGCGGTCACTCCTGGCCAGGGCCAGGCGGTCGACATCGCCGGCATCCAGGTCGGCAAGGTCACCTCGGTCGACCTCGAAGACGGCCATGCCGTCGTCGGCATGGACATCGAGCCGAAATACATGCAGTTGATCCACCCCAACGCCAGCCTGCTGCTGCGGCCGAAAACCAACCTCAACGACATGGTCGTGGAGATCGAACCGGGTACGGGCAAGAAGCAGGTCGAAGACGGCTACGAATTCACCCTCGCCCAGACCGAACCGAACACCAACCTCGACGCGTTCCTCGCCACCCTCGACGCCGACACCAGGCAGTACCTGCAGCTGCTCGTCGCCGGCGGCGCCCAGGGCATCGGCGGCCGCGGCACGCAGCTCTCCAACGCCTTCCGCCGCTTCCAGCCCTTCGTCCACTACACCGCCAAGCTCAACAAAGCCGTCGCCGCCCGCCACGTCGCCATCGCCCACGTCATCCATGACTTCGGCCTGCTGACCACCGAACTCGGCCGCCACGACTCCGAGGTGGAACGCTTCGTCACCTCCTCCAAGAGCGCCCTCGGCAACTTCGCCAACCAGCAGCAGTCGGTCCAGGACGCCTTCGAAGAATTCCCCGCCACCCTGCACGCGGCCCGCGCCGGTCTCGCCAGCTCCAACCGCTTCTCCCAGGCGTCCTTCCCGGCGCTCGTCAAGCTGATCCCGCAGGCGCAGGCGCTGACCCCCGCCTTCAAGGCGACCGAGCGCCTCTTCAACCAGACCACCGAACCGATCCGCACCCAGATCAGGCCCTTCACCCGCGAAGTCCGCCCGGTCCTCACCCACGGCACCGAAGCGGCGAAGCCATTCGAAAAGACCGTCCGCAGCTTCGGCAACTCGCTCGGCGGCTTCAACTCCTTCCTCAACGAGCTCTCCTACAAGCCGAAAGGCTCCAAGCAGAGTTTCCTCTTCTATTTGCCCTGGCTTAACCACGACTTCAACAACGCTTTCAACATCGAAGATGCTGGCGGTCCGATTCTCCGCGGTATGACGATGATTTCCTGTACCGGCGCGAGCCTCGGCTATGGATTTACCAAGGAAAAAACGATCCAGGGCAGGCCCTTCCTCCAGACCCTCTTGGAAGTGATCGGGGTTCCGCGGGGAGAAGAAATCCCGGTGTCCTTCCCCACCAAAGCTGGCACCTGCGAATACAAAGAAAAATGAGCAAGCGCGCCCCCAGCACCACCCAGCTCCTGGTCATCACCGGCTTCGCCCTGTCCTGCTTCGGGATCCTGCTCTTCCTCTGGGTCACCTTCGGCGGCCCCACCCCATTCCGCGCGAAGAGCTATGAGATCAAGGTCCCCTTCAACGAGGCGACCCAGCTCGCCGAACAGTCAGACGTGCGCATCTCCGGCGTCAACGTCGGCAAAGTCCAGAGCATCGCCCTCGCACCGAACCGCAAACAGGCGCTGGCCACCGTCGCGATCGACGACCAGTACGCGCCGCTGCCGAAGTCGACCCGGGCGATCCTCCGCACCAAGACCCTCCTCGGCGAGACCTACATCGAACTCACCCCCGGCGCCCGCAGCGGTCCGGAACTAGCCGACGGCGGCACTCTTCCCGAGGCGAACATCGCCGAATCGGTCCAGCTCGATGAGATCTTCCGCACCTTCAACGCCCCCACCCGCCACGCCTTCCAGGAATGGATGCAGGAAGCCGCGGTCGCGATCAACGGCCAGGGCCAGAACCTCTCCTACGCGATCGGCGGCCTCGAACCCACCTTCACCGAATTCGACAAGCTCTTCCGCATCCTCAGCACCCAGAAGCTGGCCGTCTCCCAGCTCTTCCGCAACGGCGCCACCACCTTCCAGGCCCTGCGCGGTCGCGAAGGCGAGCTGGCCAACTTAATTCAGAGCTCGAACGCCGTCTTCAGCACCACCGCCCGGCGCGACCAAGACATCGAAGCGCTCTTCCGTGCCTTCCCCACCTTCCTCGATGAGTCGAAGCTGACCCTGGACCGGCTCAAAGGCTTCTCGCTCAAGGCCGACCCGCTGATGCGCCAGTTGGTGCCCGCGGCCGAACAGTTGTCGCCGACCCTGATCGCGCTCTCGAAGCTGGCGCCGGAATCGAAAGCATTCTTCGAAGGCCTGGGGCCGGTAATCAAGCGCGCCCCGTCCGGCTTCGCCGCCTTCCGCAAGATCTTCCGCGACGAATTCCCGCCGCTGCTGCGGGCGCTCGACCCCTTCCTGCGCAACCTCAACCCGATCCTGGTCGGGCTCAAGCTCTACAAATCAGAGCTAACCAGTTTCTTCGGCAATCTCGCTGCCACCTTCAGTGGCGAACTGGTGGAAGGGACCGGAGGTGGAGAAGCGGCTGAACGCCCCCATTACCTACGGGTGATCGGGCCGATGACTCCAGAAACGCTTTCAACCTATCCGTCGCGCCTGGCGATCAACCGCAATAGCGCATACAGCCCACCAAAATGGGCCGAAGGACTAGCCGAAGGACTCCCCAGCTTCGACACCCATCAATGCACTGTTGGAATCCACGCGGCCCTGGATCCAAAAACTCCTGAAAACGCTGCTTTCCAGGAACGCGCCGCCAAAACGGAAAAAGCAAGCCAGGCCGAAAACGCCAAACTCCTCTTCGAACGCATTCAGCAGTACGCCTTCGCCGGCCAGACCAGCACCGCCTCCATCGCCGCTCCGGCCTGCAAGCAGCAGGCTACCTTCAAGCCGATCTACGGCAGCGGCCCCAGCACCCAGTACCAGCACACCTTCGAACAGCCGAACCCCTGAGCTAGCCGCGCCGGAGCAGCTCGACCGTTTCCGGCGGCTCCGGGACCCGGTCGTGGAGCACGAACACGTTGCGCCTCACCGGCACGACGGCAGGCGGGTAGCGAGGGGTGAGGACGCGCACCCGCGCGGCACCGTCGGGAACGAGTCCGACAATCGACCGGACCGCAGGTGGGCCGTGAGTGCCTTCCCGTAGGAAGGTGCTGGTGAGTCCGTGCTTCAGGACCCGCGCGACCGTCGCGCAAGTCACGCCGGTTCCGTCCAAGCCTGAGTGATCAATTAGGCAGAGCCGTCGTCCGCTGGGAACCGCCCAGACTTGTCGCTCGAGAGTCATCAGGACCGGCCAGCCCTGCCCGGTCCCAATTCCGTCTGCAGGGGACTGTTCTTGGGGAATGCGCCGAAGCGGATCGTGAAGGACTGCAACGGGGCCCAAAAAGTGGACCCCCGTATCTCCAACTCGAGCGTGTTTGGTTTCCACTCCGGCGTCAGAGCAGCCGATCACGGTCAAAGAAACAGAAAGAAGTAGGGCGATGGCAGTCCAGCGCCATCGCCCTGACCTAAATACCGTCAACACCGTCAACACCAATATCAGTGGTACCAACAGCAGGCCTGAAAGCCTCCAAAGCGAGCAGAATAAGTTAGGTTGTTATTTCGTATTGCGCCCCGTCGAGGGTCGCTGGTGTTTAGCACCTCCTTTTGCCCCCAGGTTTCTTTGCCTATGCAGTACCAGCTTTCTTTGAGGTCGTATTCCCCTGCGACAGAGGTGGCACACCCGGCGCGTTCATAGGTGTGTAGTCCGACGAGCATTAGGTAGGGATGAGCTTCCCAAACCCATGCGAAGCATCGGTCTCCTGAGCCACCATAGGGTGCGAGGGTCACGTTGCTACAGAATTCTTCGTTAGCCGAAGCATGAGCAACGGGGCCGAGCATTGATCCCGCATACAGCACAATCGCCGCAACCAAACCCGCGAGCCCCAGGCTCACGCGCCTGCCGAGGCCTCCACCTCTAATCGTGAGAGCTTCCATTAAATCCTCTCTTCCGGAAGATGGCAGGGCCGTTCCCCGCCCTTTGGACGAGACTCCCATCCCAACCGGGAAAAGAGGGTCGAATCTTCTTCAAAAAACTGTGATGTAAGTGGAATGTTCCAAGCTAGGCTTGCTCGGGATCCGGGGGAGCATCGGCGAGCAACAGAGCCGCTTCCAGCTCCATGCCGCAGCTGGCTACCGGGCGGCCGATGCACTCCTCCACCCGCTGCAGATGGTTGGTGACCGTCTGCGGGCTCACCCCTAGCTTGAAGGATGCCGCCTTGCCGTTGCGGTCCGCGGCGAAGTAGGCGCGCAGGGAGGCCAATGGTTCAACTCCTCTGGACTTGCCGTTGGCCAGAGGGAGCAGGTAGTGCTCTTCGATCGACCTCTGCATCAGTTCGTTGCCGAGCATCGCCGCAAAGATCTGCACCTCTCCATAGCGGACCACCGTTTGGTTCTGCCTACGGGCGACCGCGAGCGCCTCGGCCGCCTCGCGATGGGTGCGGTTCCAGCCCGCCAGTCCAGAAGCGGCCTCGCCGAGGGAAACCCGCGCCGAAGCGGGGCAGTCGGCCCGCAGCCGCTCCTCCACTTCCGCAGCGGAGACGTCCCGCTGGGTGCCGATCCAGGCCCATACCTTCTGCGGCCCGGCTTGCACCACTAGTAGCTGCCCGATCGCGCGGGCAACGCGCTTGATGTGCGCGCCGGCATCGGCGCCGATCGCGACGATGCCCACATGCGTGGCCTCGAAGTCGTAGTCCAGCCCGGGCGCCTCCAGCAGCTCGCCCGCGAGCAGCGCTTCGACTGTTTCGAGCCGCCGCGCTTCGCGCGAGCGCCCCTTCTTCTGCAGCTCCTTTTCATGCTCTTCTCCCACCGTCGCGAAGAGGCGCTCGAAGACGATTTCCGTCGACTCGATGACCTGGGCCAGGGCCGCTTCGGTGTGCCCCTCCGGGTGAACGACCTCGCACCGCAGGTAGCGCTTGAAGGCGGTGGAGGCGATGAGGTAGCGCTCCTGGAGGATCCGGGTCGGCATCGGGCTCCAGGCCGCCACGCGCGCGTGCTCGATCACGGCCGCGGGCGGTGGCGGGCATCGCTCCGCACCGGCCTCGATTGCCACGCAGGCGTACTCGATCAACGGGGCGATCAGCCGGCGAAGGCCCTCGAAGCTACCGCGACTCTCCGGCTCTGGACCTTCTTCGCGCGCCCGGATCCGATCGAAGACGTAGTCCTCGAGCTCTCCTGATTCCTCCCGCAGCTGCTCCGCCAAGGCACGGCGGTAGCCGTTCGATTCCCGCTCTTTCAAGTGCTCCCTGCCCCCTCCACGGACCCGGCTGTTTACCCAAGTCCGCTCTTGCGTTCTTTCACAAGACCAGCATTACAAGAATCCGAGAGCGCATCAAGCAGAATTGACTTAATGCTGGACGCCAGCCGTACCAATAGGGAATCCCCTAAGTACTGGTCACTGGCCCCACGGAGGCTCCCTCAGCCCTGAGTTAGCTAGCCGTGGAAGCCGACCATCGCGACAATGATCGCGATGGCGCCGGTGATGAGGATGTAGTTCAACCGATCGAACCGCTCCTCCATCCGCTCGAAGCCTTCATCGACACGGCGATCGAGGTGGTCGAGCTTGTCGTCATTCCAGTTGCTCATCTGCGCCTCCGCCTCCAGTACCTCCATGATGACAGAACTGTAGACAGAAGACCTCATACGTATGGCGCGCAGAAAGTAAATTCTCTGCACCGCTTTAGGGACTTCTTTGATTCGTCCCAATTTTGCAGGGGCGGCTAGCGGTGGTACTTGGCGATCAGCCGTGGAAGCCGATCAAGGCGGCGATGACCCCAATCGCGCCGGCGATGAGGGTGCGATTCAGGCCGATGACCATCGCCTGGGCCTTGTCGATTCCTTGCCGAAGCTCGCCAAACCCCTGGTTCATCTCTTGCCGAAGTTCGCCAAGCCCCTGGTTCGTCTCCTTCCGAAGTTCGCCAAGCCCCTGGTTCATCTCTTCGCGAGTCGGGGTCTTCGCCAGACGCTGCTCGACCCTCGCAACCCGCGCGTCGACCTTCTCGAATCGCTGGTCGACTTTCTCGAACCCCTTATCCATCCGCTCGAACCCTTCGTCGACACGGCGGTCGAGGTGGTCGAGCTTGTCGTCGCTCCAGTCGCTCATCTGCGCCTCCGTCTCCAGTACCTCCATGATGACAGAACTGTAGACAGAAAACCTCATACGTATGGTGCGCAGAAAGTAAATTCTCTGCACCGCTTTAGGGACTTCTTCGTCGCGATCTGCGGGCGCCCGGTGCTTATCCGCCGCGTCGCGTCAGCCGTGGAAGCCGATCAGCGCAACGATGACCCCGATGGCGCCGGTAATGAGCGTGTAGTTCAATCGGTGGAACCGGTCCTCGATCCGGTCGAGTCGCCCCTCGAAGCTGCTGCGCATTTCGGCGAAGCCAACCACCATCTCTCTCCGAAGTTCCGCAGCGCTCTCCTTGATCTCTTTCCGAAGTTCCGCAGCGCTCTCCTTCATCTCTTCCCGAAGTTCCGCAGCGCTCTCCTTCATCTCTTCCCGGAGTTCCGCAGCGCTCTCCTTGATCTCTTTCCGGAGTTCCGCAGAGCTCTCCTTGATCTCGCTCCGGAGCTCGGTCACGTCACCCCGGGTCGCCGTTTGGGCAAGTCGCTCCTCAAGCGTTCCGAACTGCTCGTTGCTCAGGTCGTGCATTCGGGCCTCCATCTCCAGCGTCTCCATGTCGAAAGACATTGTAGACAGAAGACCTCATGAAGAATACGCGCAGAAAGTAAATTTTCTGCACCGCTTTAGGGACTTCTTCGTCGCGAGCCGAGCCGCTCAGGCCGGGTCGGCGTCCCAGTCGGAGAAGTTGACGTCGTCGGGCGTCAGCTTCGCCTTCACCGTGGCGATCGCCTGCTCGTCGGATTCGGCCTCGACAAGGACCGTGTTGATCGGCTCGCCGGTTTTGATCGGGCCGATCTGCATTGCCGGTTCGCTCGACTCGAGAGGGATGCCCGCAGCCTCCAGGCGCTCGAGATGTAGCTTGAAGAGCACTCCCTTGAAGCGCACCGCATAGCTGGCCATAAGACGGGAGATTCTAAGTATTTTGCAGCGGATAAAGGCTTCTTGCGAATCCCACCAAGTGCGCTCGGTGGGCGGGCAACGAGGACGCTGAGGAGGGGCTCCGGCTTGAGTGGGCCGACGGTCACGTTTCGGCGCCCGCGGCGAGCTCGGTAGCTCGGCGATCGACTGATTTCCGCCGCCAGGGGCTGGCGCGTTCAGGTTCACTGGCGTCATTACAAGCGTCTCCCCCATTGCTTCGAGCAGGCGGTTGAGGGTCCCGATCGTGGGAGAAACGGCGTTCCTCTCGATCCGGCTGATCGCCGGTTGTGCGGTGCCTGCCCGGCGTGCCAGCTCGGCGCCGTTGGGCCGCTCAGGCCGGGTCGGCTTCCCAGCTGGAGAAATTGACGTCGTCTGGTGAGAGCTTTTGCTTGACCGTCGCGATCGCCTCTTCCTCGGAGTCCGCCTCGAGGGTGACCGTGTTGATCGGCTCGCCGGTTTTGATCGGGCCGATCTGCATCGCCGGCTCGCTGGAGACGAGCTCGATGCCCGCCGCGCTCAGCCGTGCGCGCTGGTTCTTGAAGAGCAACCCCTTGAAGCGCACGGCGAAGCTGGGCATGGGCCGAACCTAACCGCTCCCGGCGGTGCGGGTTAGGTCATCAACGCTCGTATCGCAGCAGCACGATCCCGTCACCGACGGTCTTCGCCTCGGCCAGCTGCAGACGGTGCTTGGCCTCACCCTCCGGGAAGATGCGCTTGCCCTCGCCGAGGAGGACGGGGAAGACCATCAGGCGCAGCTCGTCGACCAGGTCGGCTTCGATCAGAGCCTTGACCAGGGTGGCGCTGCCGGCGATGAGGATGACGCCGTCGACTTCCTCCTTGAGCCGGGCGACCGAGTCGGCGGGGTCGCCGCTGAGGATGGTGCTGTTCTGCCAGTCGGCCCGCTCGAGGGTCGAGGAGACGACGTACTTCGGCATCGTGTTCATCTTCTCGGCGAAGCCGGCCTCGTCTTCCATCTGCGGCCAGGCGGCGGCGAAGCCTTCATAGGTGACACGGCCGAGCAGCTGCGCCTCGGCCTCGACCAGCTCGTCGAACTTGAACTTGTCGCCCTCCTGGCCGCGCTCGATCTCGAAGGTCCAGCCCCCGTGGCGATAGTCCTCGCCCCCGCCCGGTGCCTCGATCACTCCATCCAGGGAGACGAACTCGGTTACGACGATCCTGCCCATGCTTGTTCCTCCTTAGCTCTCCGGACCCGGTCTCTCCGGACCCTTTTACCCCAACGACGAACGGCAGGGGGAGAAATCGACATGCGCCGCGACTTGTCGTCTCGTGCATCCGCTTCGGCCGAAACGAGAGCGACGAGCCGAGGAACGCGCTAACCTGTTCAGACAAAATGTTTCCGCAGAATTCAAACGGCTCCGATGGGCGCGCTCCGCAACCAAGCACCGAATCTCCCGGAAGCGCACTCGCCACGTCCTCAAACACTGCCTTCTTATCCTCAGAGAGGATCCGCCCCAGCACGCTCCTGCACGAGCGATGCGGTGGGTCTTTCTCGGCGAGGATGCAACGGGCATTGCCCTGGAGGTGATCGCGGTCGAGACCGATCACGCGAACCTGTTGGTCATCCACGCAATGAGACTGCGGCCGCGCTATCAAAAGGCCTACGAGGAGGTGAGAAGATGGAACAGGTGAAAGATCAGCCGAGAAAAAGCAGGCGGGAGAAGATCTTCCTGAAGTCGGGAGAGGAGTTCACTCCCGAGCTTGAAGCTGCACTCGTTGCCGAGGCAGAGCGGGGATACGATCTTTCCAAAGCAGAGCGGCATCGAGTGACTCGTCCGCTGCTCGCCGAGGATGTGCGTCCTCCTCGTAGCCGGGATTAGTAGCCGCGCGGTACGGTAGTTCCCATGGAGCGCGACGCGGCGCTTGAGGCGGTTTTTATGCCGGTGCAGCCGGCGAGCACGTTCGAGGAGACCGTCGAGCGGCTGGGGAGCGCGATCCGGCTCGGGCTGCTGGCGCCGGGGGACAAGCTGCCGCCGGAGCGGGAGCTGGCGGGGCGGATGCGGATCAGCCGCTCAACCCTGCGGCAGGCGCTGACGGCGCTGGTTCAGAGCGGGCACCTGGTCTCGTTGCGGGGCCGCACCGGGGGCACCTTCGTCGCCGAGCAGCAGCCGCCGGCCTCACAGGCCGGTGAGCCGCTGGACCATGGGGCTTGGGAAGTACTCGATTACCGCGTGGCGATCGAGTGCGGTGCGGCGCAGCTGGCCGCCGAGCGCGGCGGCGAGGCGCAGTTCGACCGGCTCGACGAGCTGGTGGAGAAGATGGGCACGATGGTGGATGACTTCGAGGAGTACCGGCGCGCCGACGTCCGCTTCCACATCGGCATCGCCGAGGCGGCGCAGTCGCCGCGGCTGCTGAGTGCGATGACCGACGTGCAAGCGCAGATGGGCGACCTAATCAGCCTGATCGCCCACCCACCGGAGGTCCTCGCCCGCTCGAACGAACAGCACGGCCGCCTGGTCAAGGCGCTGCGCAAGGGCGATGGGGCGCGGGCGGTGCGGCAGATGCGCGAGCACACCGAGGGCACCGAGCACATCCTCGCCGGCCTGCTGCCGGCGCCGCTGCGGTTGGAATCGCCGCAGGCCTAGCTTGCCCTGTTCCTTTTCGTTGCTGAGCAACGAAAAGGAACAGCTGAACGCTAGGCGCGGACGCGCTCGCCCTTGGGGTCGAAGAGCGGCTCGGCCGCGACCTCTCCCTCGACCCAGCGGCCGAAGATCTCGACCTCGACCGCGGTCCCTGGCACGGCTGCCGCGGGCGGCAGGTAGGCGTAGGCGATTGAGCGCTCGACCGTGTAGCCGTAGCCGCCGGTGGTCACCCGTCCGAGAGTCTCGCCGCCGACCCGGACCGGCTCGTTGCCAAGCGCGATCGAGTGGGGGTCAGCGAGGGTGAGGCAGCGCAGCAGCATTTGTGGCCCGCGCTCCTTCGCTGCCGACAATGCGCCGGACCCGAGGAAGCCACCCTCCTTGTCGAGCTTGACGCAGAAGCCGACCCCACCTTCGTATGGCGTCTCGTCGGGAGTGATGTCGGTGCCCCAGACGCGGTAGCCCTTCTCGAGCCGGAGGCTGTCGATCGCCCGGTAGCCGCCGGCGAGCATGCCGTGCGGCTGGCCCGCCTCCCACAGCGCCCGCCACAGTCCCAGGCCGTACTCGGTCGGGCAGTAGATCTCCCAGCCGAGCTCACCGACGTAGGTCACCCGCAGCATCCGCACCGGCACCTGGCCGAGGGTCGTCTCGCGTAGCGTCATGTAGGGGAAGGCCTCGTTGCCGAGGTCCTGCGGGGTGAGCGGCTGCAGCACCTCGCGCGCCCGCGGTCCCCAGATCCCGAAGCAGGCCCACTGCGAGGTGATGTCGTGGACTCGCACCTCCTCGCCATCGGGGAGGTGGCGCCGCATCCACTCGCGGTCGTGGTTGCCGAAGGCGGTGCCGGTGACGATCGAGAAGCGCTCCTCGCCGAGCCGGGCGACGGTGAAGTCGCACTCGATGCCGCCGCGGTAGTTGAGCATCTGCGTGTAGGTGATCTGCCCGACCTCGCGCCCGACCCGGTTGTCGCAGAGGATTTCCAGGAACATCTCCGCCCCCTGGCCCTCGATTTCGAGCTTGGCGAAGGAGCTCTCGTCGAAGAGCGCGACCGCCTCGCGGCAGGCGCGGTGCTCGGCGCCGATCGCCGGCGACCAGTGCTGTCCCGCCCAGCCGCGCGGTCGCAACGCCTCGTCCCCGGCGGCGGCGTTCGAGTCGTACCAGTTGACCCGCTCCCAGCCCGATTTCTCGCCGAAGGCGGCGCCGTGCTCGCGGTGCCAGACGTTGGCGGGGGAGATCCGCAGCGGCCGCCCCGCCTGCCGCTCGTGGCTGGGGTAGCGGATGTCGTAGTAGGTCTCGTAGGTCTCCTTGATCCGCGCGTGGGTGTAAGCGGGGGAGCGGTACTGGGCGCCGAAGCGGCGGATGTCCATGTGCCAGAGGTCGAGGCTCGGTTCGCCCTCGACGATCCACTCGGCGACGACTTTGCCGATCCCGCCCGCCCCGGCCAAACCGTGAGCGCAGAAGCCGGCGCAGACGAAGAAGCCGGCGACCTCCGTTTCGCCGAGGCAGAACTCGTTGTCGGGAGTGAAGGCCTCCGGGCCGTTGATGAGTTTGGTGACGGTGATCTGCTCCATCGCTGGCACCCGCCGCTTCGAGTTCTCGGTGATCTCCTCGAAGCGCTCCCAGTCCTCTTCCAGCAGCCGGCCGTTGAAGTCCTGCGGGATCGCCTCGACCCGCTCCGGCCCGCCGGGCAGGAAGGCCGGCTCGCTGCGCCGCTCATAGCCGCCCATCACCAGCCCGTCCCCGTCCTCCCGGTAGTAGACGAGCAGGTCGGGATCCCGCAAAGTCGGAAGGTGCCCTCGGGTGTGGTTGAGGTTAGGCCCCTTATGGAGGCCTAAAGTCGACCACACCTTGGCAGAGGCGCGGGCTGCTCGGATGGCCTCGTGGGGCTGGGTCACGAGGTACTGGTGGGACATGGGGATCACGGGGACGCGGACGCCGGCCATGCGGGCGATCTCGGCTGCGTACATGCCGCCGGCGTCGACGACCACCTCGGCCTCGACGTTGCCTCTGTCGGTGCGGACCCCGCGCACGCGGCCGTTGATGACGTTGATTCCGGTTACCCGGGTGTTGGTGAAGATGCGGCAGCCGCCGCGACGAGCGCCGTCGGCGAGCGCGTAGGTCAGCTGGGCGGGATCGATGTAGCCGTCGGTCGGCAGCCAGGCGGCGCCGAGCACGCCCTCGGTCGACATCAACGGGAAGAGCTCCTTTGCCTCCTCAGCCGAGATCAGCTCGAGCGGCAGCCCGAAGGTCTTCGCCCAGCCCGCCTGGCGGCGCAGCTCCTCCATCCGCTCCTCGCTGGAGGCGAGGCGGATGCCGCCGCACTCGACCCAGCCGGGGTCGAACTCGGACTCGTCCCCCAGTCGCCGATAGAGCTCGACCGAGTGCATCATCATCTTCGTCAGCGAGACCGAGCCGCGCAGCTGCCCGACCAGGCCGGCCGAGTGGAAGGTCGAGCCAGAGGTGAGCTGCGAACGCTCCAGCAGGATGACGTCGGTCAAACCTAGCTTCGCCAGGTGATAGGCGAGCGAAGTACCGCCGACACCGCCGCCGATGACAACGCAGCCGGCGCGGTCCGGCAGCTCAGGCCGGGGCACGGTCCGCCTCTTCAAGCAACCGCTCGAGGCGGTCGCCGGCGGCGGACTCGTGCATCCGCTCGAAGTGTTCCTCGCAGTAGGCGCGGAAGTCGAAGTCGAGGTCGGAGATCGTGCTCTGCACTGCCCCCCACATCGCCTCGCGGAAGTCGGACATGAAGCGCATCAGCCGCAGCGCCGCCAGCCGGCAGCTGCTCGCCGGCGACTCGAAGTAGGCGCTTAGCAGGGCCGCCTCGCCCTCCTCGTCGAGCTCGTTGTTGACGGCGAAGTTGCCGAGGTCGAAGTAGCGGTCGTTCATCCCCGCGTACTCCCAGTCGACGATCCGGATCCCCCTCGCTGAGCGGATGAAGTTGGCGGAGAGGAGGTCGTTGTGGCAGGGGACGGGGTCGTGCTCGGGGCCGACCAATACCGCTTCGATCCGGTGCGCGGTGGCCAGTGCCCACTCATACGAGCGGGGGACGACGGCGCCGCGGGCGGCCATCCGCGCCGCGTAGTCCTCGACCACGCGGAAGCTGGAGAAGGCGACCGGCAGCTGTTCCTCGCAGGCGTGCAGCGAGCGCAGCGCTGTCGCCACCTCTGTGACCACCGCTGGCTCGCGCAGCTCCTCGGGCTGCATCGGCTCGCCGACGACGAACTGGGTGACGAGGCAGGGCGGGTCGTCCAGCATCGCCACCACGTTCGGCCCGACCCCGGCCTGTGCCGCAAGCTCGCCCGCCGCCCGCTCCGCCCGCCGGTCGATCCCCAGCAGGTCGGTGTCCTTGCCCGGCATCCGCACCACCACGTCCTCGCCGGCGAAGCGGACCATGAAGTTGCGGTTGGTGATACCACCCTCGAGCGCGACCGGCTCGCCTTCCAGCTCTCCAAGCCGGGCCGAGATCGCTCCAAGGGTGTCTGCCAAAGTCGCCATTGGGGTTAAGCAAGATTCTCTGCCCGGCATTGACAGGGGTCAAGCGTAGATCTAGGCTCGTTCCTAACTTATAGGTTGGTTCTTTACACCTTTTATCCGAGTTGGGTGCTCGGGGAGGGAGAGGTCAGATGGAGAGCAGCGCTGCGGCACCAAGTCGTGACGAACAGCGACTCGCGGAACTCGGCTACAAACAGACCCTGAACCGAGCGTGGAGCGGCTTCTCCAACTTCGCGATCTCGTTCACGATCATCTCGATCCTTGCCGGCTGCTTCACCACCTATGGCCAGGCCTGGAATAACGGCGGCCCGATCGCGATCTCGATCGGCTGGCCGCTGATCTCGATCCCGATCCTGATCATCGGCTTCTGTATGTCCGAGCTGGTCTCCGCCTATCCGACCGCGGGCGGGATCTACTGGTGGGCCGGGCGCCTCGGCGGTCCCGTCTGGGCCTGGTTCACCGGCTGGTTCAACCTGATCGGTCTGGTCGCCGTGGTCGCCTCGGTCGACTACGCGGCCGCGACCTTCCTCAACGTCGTCCTCGGCCTCTACGAAGTCAACATCTTCGGGATCAACTTCGGCGACGAATCGCACATCCTCGGCGAGGTCTTCCTGCTCTTCGTCCTGATCCTGATGGTCCACACGATCGTCAACATCCGCCGCACCCACATGCTCTCGCTGGTCAACAGCGTCTCGGTCTGGTGGCACGTGATCGGGGTCGCGGCGATCGTCCTCGTCCTCATCTTCGTCCCCGACGGTCACCAGAGCTTCAGCTTTGTCTTCGGCCACCGGATCAACCAGAGCGGCTTCAGCGAAGGTATGTATTGGTTCTACGTGCTGCCGCTCGGGTTCCTGCTGACCCAGTACACGATCACCGGCTTCGACGCCTCCGCCCACATCTCCGAGGAGACGCACGGCTCGGAGATCAGCGCCGCCAAGGGGGTCTGGCGCTCGATCTTCTACTCGGCGGTGATCGGCTGGATCGTGCTGCTGGCGATCACCTTCGCCGTCACCAACGTCGACGGCGCCAACGAAGCCTTCGGCTTCGCGCCAACCCTGCTGACCGAAGCGCTCGGCACCGGCTGGGGCAAGTTCGTCCTCATCATCTCGGTGGTCGGCCAGCTCTTCTGCGGCGCTGCCTGCCTGACCAGCGCCTCGCGCATGTGTTACGCCTTCTCGCGCGACAAAGGCTTCGGCCACCGGGTCTCCGGCTGGATCTCCCGGGTCGACGAGAAACGGGTGCCGGTCTACGCGGTGCTGGTGATGGCCTTCTTCGCGCTGCTAATCACCCTGCCGGCGCTGAAGGGCAAGTCGAACGGCGAAGCGGTTCCGTTCGCCTTCTTCGCGGTGGTCTCGATCACCGTGATCGGCCTCTACATCGCCTACGTGATTCCGATCTTCCTGCGCTGGCGCAAAGGCGACGACTTCCAGGCCGGGCCTTGGAACAACGGCCGCAAGTACAAATGGATGAACCCGTTCGCGACTTTCTGGGTGGGGCTGATCACGATCATCTTCTGCCTGCCGTTCACCCCCGAAGCGGTGCCGTGGAACAGCGAATTCAGCTGGGAGGCTTTCAACTACGCGCCGCTGACGGTCGGGGTCGTGATCGCGCTGGCGGGGATCGCCTGGTTGGTCAGCGCCCGCAAGCACTTCACCGGACAGGTGCGCGAGGTCGACCTCGAGAAAGACATCGGGCCGGTGCCGGAGGTCGGGCCGGCGGCCCCGTAGGCGGGGCCGCCGAGGCACGGCCGGCGAGCGCGTAACGTTCCGCGCGTGACCGTCGAGGAGCTAAAGCAGGCGGTCGCGGACGGCACGGTCGACACCGTGCTGCTCGCGATCGCCGACATGGAGGGGCGGCTGCAGGGCAAGCGGCTGACCGCCTCGCACTTCTTGGGCGACGTGCTCGAGCACGGGGCCGAGGGCTGCAATTACCTGCTCGCCGTCGACGTCGACATGGAAACGGTCGGCGGCTATGCGATGGCCTCGTGGGACACCGGCTATGGCGACTTCGAGATGGTGCCCGACCTGGAGACGCTGCGGCTGGTGCCGTGGCTGCCGGGGACGGCGATGGTGATGGCCGACCTGCAGTGGGCCGACGGGCGCGAAGTTGTCGCCTCGCCGCGGCAGATCCTGCGCCGGCAACTGGCGCGGCTGGCCGAGCGGGGCTTCAGCGCCAACGCCGCCACCGAGCTCGAGTTCATCGTCTTCCGCAACACCTACGAGGAGGCCTGGAAGAAGGGCTTCCACGACCTCGAGCCGGCCAACCTCTACAACATCGATTACTCGCTGCTGGGGACGGCGCGGGTGGAGCCGCTGATCCGTCGCATCCGCAACGAGATGGCCGGGGCGGGGATGAGCGTCGAGAACTCGAAGGGCGAGTGCAACCTCGGCCAGCACGAGATCAACTTCCGCTACGACGTCGCGCTGCGCAGCGCCGACAACCACGCGATCTACAAGAACGGGGCGAAGGAGATCGCCGCCCAGGAGGGCCACGCGATCACCTTCATGGCCAAGTTCAACGAGCGCGAGGGCAACTCGTGCCACATCCACTGCTCGCTGGCGGAGGAGGACGGGGGCAACGCCTTCGCCGCCGACCAGGCGCTGTTCGAGCGCTTCGTTGCCGGGCAGCTCGCCTGCATGCGGGAGCTGACGCTGATGTATGCGCCGCACGTCAATTCGTACAAGCGCTTCGCCGAGGGCTCGTTCGCGCCGACCGCGATCGCCTGGGGGCGGGACAATCGCACCTGCTCGCTGCGGGTGGTCGGGCACGGCGAGGGGCTGCGGGTGGAGAACCGGCTGCCGGGGGCCGACGTCAACCCCTACCTGGCGTTGAGCGCGATGATCGCCGCCGGTCTGCACGGGATCGAGCGGGAGCTGCCGCTGGAGGAGGTCTTCGAGGGCAACGCGTATGAGTCCGACAAGCCGCGGGTCCCGTCGAACATCTACGCCGCCCGCGACGCCTTCGCGGCGAGCGAGGTGGCGAAGGAGGCGTTCGGCGGCGAGGTGGTCGACCACTACCTGAACCGGGCCGGCGTCGAGGTCGAGGCCTTCGAGGCAGCCGTAACCGACTGGGAGCGCTACCGGGGCTTCGAGCGGCTATGACCGAGAGCGCTGACCCGCCTTCGCCTGTTCCTTCTGGGGGCATAGCAACGGAAAGGAACAGGCGAATGCCGGTGGTGGGAATCTGCGCCGCGGTCGAGCGGGTGTCCTGGGGGGTGTGGGACGGTTACGAGGTGACGCTGGCGCCGCGCGCCTACGTGCGGGCGGTGCAGCGGGCGGGCGGGATCGCGATCGTGCTGCCGCCCGATGAGGTGGCGGTGGCGGAGCCGGACGTGCTGCTGGACCGGGTCGACGCGCTGATGCTGGCCGGCGGTGCCGACATCGACCCGGAGAGCTACGGCGCCGAGCCGCACCCCGAGACGCGGGGGAGCTGGCCCGACCGCGACCGCTTCGAGCTGGCGCTGGCGCGGCGGGCGCTGGCGCGCGACATGCCGGTGCTGGGGATCTGCCGCGGGATGCAGCTTCTGAACGTGGCGCTGGGCGGGACGCTGGTCCAGCACCTGCCCGAGTCGCTGGGGGCGGAGACGCACCGCACCGTGGCCGGGACCTTCAGCGAGCACCACGTGCGGCTGGAGCCCGAGTCGCTCGCCTGCTCGGCGGCGGGCCTGGAGAGCTTCGTCGTCTGGTCGCACCACCACCAGGGGGTCGACCGGCTTGGCGAGGGCCTGGAGGTGAGTGGCTGGTCTGCGGAGGACGACCTGCCGGAGGCGATCGAGCTGCCCGACAAGCGCTTTGCCCTCGGCGTCATCTGGCACCCCGAGGAGGACGAGAGCAGCAAGGTGATCGCCGCCCTAGTCGACGCTGCCCACAGTTCCGTGGTTCCTTTGTCCGGCGATAGACGACAAAGGAACCACGCAACGGGGGGCGGGCGTGGCTGAGGGGGCGACGATCGAGGTTGTCGAGCCGGCGACCGAGCAGGTGATGGCTGGGGTGCCGCGTGCTGGGGTCGAGGAGGTCGACGCGGCGGTGGCGCGGGCGAAGGCGGCGTTCCCGGCCTGGCGGGCGGTGGCGCCGGGGGACCGGGCGGAGCTGATGCTCGACCTGGCCGAGGCGATTGAGTTGCGGCGCGAGGATCTGGCGCGGCTGGAGGCGCGCAACGCCGGCAAGCCGATCGGCGACGCTCGCGGCGAGGTCGGGATGGCCGCTGAAACCTTCCGCTATTACGCGGGTGCGCCGGAGCGGCTGCTGGGACAGACGATCCCGGTTGCCGGCGGCGTCGACATGACCTTCCGTGAGCCGCTCGGCGTCGTCGGGCTGATCGTGCCCTGGAACTTCCCGCTGACGATTGCCTCCTGGAAGGTGGCGCCGGCGCTGGCGGCGGGCAACTGCATCGTCCTCAAGCCGGCGGAGCTGACGCCGCTGACCGCGATCGAGCTGGAGCAGATGGCGCTCGACGCCGGCCTGCCGGAGGGGGTGCTGAACGTAGTCGCCGGGCCCGGCAGCGTCTGCGGCCAGCGGCTGGTCGAGCACCCCGACGTCGCCAAGATCGCCTTTACCGGCTCGACCGAGGTGGGGCGGGGGATCGCCGCTGGGGCCGCGCAGACGATCAAGCGGGTGACGCTGGAGCTGGGCGGTAAGTCGGCCAACGTCGTCTTCGCCGATGCCGACCTCGAGGCCGCCGCTGCGGCCGCACCGCCGGCGGTCTTCGGCAACGCCGGCCAGGACTGCTGCGCGCGCTCGCGGATCTTGGTCGAGCGCAGCGCCGTCGGTGACTTCCTCGCGGCGCTGCAGCCGGCGGTGGAGGGGATCGCGGTCGGCGACCCGCTCGACGAGGACACCCAGATGGGACCGCTGATCTCCGCCGGCCAGCGCAAAGCGGTCGCCTCCTACGTACCGGCGGACGCGCCAGTAGCGATTCGCGGCAACGCTCCTGACGGCCCGGGCTACTGGTTCCCGCCGACCGTGCTGGCACCGGTCGCCAACGACGAGCGCGCCGCGGTCGAGGAGATCTTCGGCCCGGTCGCCTGCGTCATCCCCTTCGACTCCGAGGAGGAGGCGGTGCGCCTGGCCAACGAGACCATCTACGGCCTCTCCGGTTCGATCTGGACCCGGGACGGGGCGCGGGCGCTTCGCGTGGCGCGGGCGATCGAGAGCGGCGTTATCTCGATCAACTCCAACAATTCGGTGAGGGTGTCGACGCCATTCGGCGGCTTCAAGCAGTCAGGGGTGGGGAGGGAGCTCGGGCCGGACGCGCTCGACCACTACACCGAGGTGAAGAACGTCTTCTACGCGACCGAGGAGGGCTGAGCCATGGCAGCAAGGCTGGAGGGAAAGGTCTGCGTCATCACCGGGACCGCGAGTGGGATCGGCGCCGAGTCGGCGCACCTGTTCGCGGCCGAGGGGGCGGAGGTGGTGGGGATCGACCTCGACGCCGAGCAGGCGGTCGGGGCGCTGACGATCGCCGCCGACGTCTCCGACGAGGAGCAGGTGCGCGGCGCGCTCGCTGAGGTCCACGAGGCGTATGGCCGCATCGACGTGCTGATGAACAACGCCGGGATCAACCCCACCGACGACTGCTCGGTTCTGGAGACGACGTTGGAGTCCTGGCAACGGGTGCAGGACGTCAACCTGCGCAGCGTCTTCCTCTGCTGCAAGCACGGCATTCCGTACCTGCTGAAGGCCGGCGGCGGCTCGGTGGTCAACGTGGCCTCCTTCGTTGCGACCCAGGGCGCCGCCGTCTCGCAAATCTCCTACACCGCCTCCAAGGGCGGCGTCCTCTCGCTCTCGCGCGAGCTCGGGGTCGAGTTCGCCGACCGCAAGGTCCGCGTCAACGCCCTCTGCCCGGGCCCGGTCAACACCCCCCTGCTGAAGGAGCTCTT
>DASSNA010000140.1:0-5618 GCA_035688445.1 Solirubrobacterales bacterium
ATCTCCGACCCGGGGCGGGTCCCGCTCGACACCTAGAATCGGTTCCGTGCGCATCCTCCTCACCAACGACGACGGCATCTCCGCGCCGGGGCTGCAGGCGGCCCGCCGTGCCATCTCCGAGCTCGACGACGTCGTCGTCGATGTGATCGCGCCGGATTCGAACCGCAGCGCCACCGCCCGCAGCATCACCACCCGGCAGCCGCTCAGCGTCGAGGAGGTCGAATTTGAAGACGGCCGCGTTGGCTACGCCACCGATGGCACCCCGGTCGACTGCGTCCGCTTTGCCGAGCTCGGCCTCGTCGGCGGCCGCCCCGACCTGATCGTCTCCGGGATCAACCACGGCGCCAACCTCGGCGACGACATCACCTACTCGGGCACCGTCGCCGCGGCGCTGGAGGGGATCGTCCTCGGCATCCCCGCCGTCGCCTTCTCCCAGCAGTCCTCCGCTGGTGGGCTCGGCTACGTCAGCGGCCGCTTCGACTTCGCCGTCGCCGCTGCCTTTGCCGCCCAGCTGGTCTCGCAGCTGCGGGGGGAGTCGATGCCGGAGGAGACGCTAATTAACGTCAACTGCCCCGCTTGCGAGCCGACCGGGATCGAGGTAACGAAACTCGGCAAACGGATCTACAACGACAAGCTGAAATTGGTCAGGGAGGACGGCGACCGCCGCCACTACGAGATCTACGGCTGGGAACCCGGCTACGAGGAGATTGAGGGGACCGACCTCAATGCGGTCGCCCAGGGCCGAATCAGCGTCACCCCGATCCACTTCGACCTCACCGATCACGGCGGCCTCGAGCGCCTGCGGGGGTGGGGCTTCGAGGAGATGCTGGCCGCGAGTGCGGCGACCGCGTGAGCGCCTCCGCGGAGCAGCGCGCGGCGGAGTTGCGAGAGCTCCTCGATCGCCATAACCACCTCTACTACGTCCTCGATGAACCCGAGGTCGGCGACGACGCCTACGACGCGCTGCTCGACGAGCTGCGGGCGATTGAGGCTGAGCACTCGGAGCTGAGGACCCCCGACTCGCCGACCCAGCGGGTGGGGGCGCCGCCGCTCGACCGCTTCGAGCAGGTCGAGCACCTGGAGCAGATGCTCTCGCTCGGAAACGCTCGCAACGAGGAGGAGCTGCGGGGCTGGGAGAACCGGCTCGCCAACTACCTGAAGCGACTCGACATCACCGCCTCCGAGTTCAGCTACACGACCGAGCCGAAGATCGACGGCCTCGCCGTCACCCTCACCTACGAGGACGGGGTCCTCGTTCGCGGCGCCACCCGCGGCGACGGCCGGATCGGCGAGGACGTGACCCAGAACCTGCGCACGATCGGCTCGGTGCCGCTGCGGATCAAGGGCGATGCTCCCGGGCTGATCGAAGTCCGCGGCGAGATCTACCTGCCGATCGCTGCCTTCAAAGCGCTGAACGAGCGCCGTGCTGAGGCGGGCGAACCGACCTTCGCCAACCCCCGCAACTCGGCTGCTGGCTCGATCCGCCAGCTCGACCCCTCGCTGGCTGCCGAACGACCGCTCTCGACCTGGTTCTACGGGATCGGTGCGGTCAAAGGGCTCGACTTGCCCACCCACATGGCGGAGATCGAATGGCTCGCCGACTGCGGCTTCAAGGTCAATTCCGACACCGACCACCACCAGGGAGTGGAGGGGGTCGTCAAGCGCTGCCACTGGTGGGAGGAGCGGCGCGAGGAGCTCGACTACGAGATCGACGGGGTCGTCGTCAAGGTCGACGAGAAGGCGCTCTGGCGTGAGCTCGGCGTCGTCGGCCGTGAGCCGCGCTGGGCGATCGCCTGGAAGTTCCCGCCGACGACGGCGACGACGACGCTGAAGAAAGTGGTCTGGAACGTCGGCCGCACCGGCCACCTGGTCCCCTTCGCGATGCTGGAGCCGGTCCACGTCGGCGGCGTCACTGTCACCACCGCCACCCTCCACAACGAGGAGGACCTGGCGCGCAAGGACGTCCGCGAGGGCGACGAGGTGGTGATTATGCGGGCCGGCGACGTGATCCCCCAGGTTGTCTCGCCGATGACGCAGCGGCGCCCGAAGGGGACGCGGAAACCGAAGCCGCCGAAGAAATGCCCGTCCTGCAGCACGCCGACGGAAAAGCCCGAGGACTCGGTCTTCACGATCTGCCCCAACCGCCGCGGCTGCCCCGAACAGTCCTTCCAGCACGTCAAACACTTCGTCAGCAAGGGCGCGATGGACATCGACGGCTTCGGCGAAAAGCAGGCGATGCGCTTCCTCCAGGACGGCCTGATCGAGGACGTCGCCGACATCTACGACCTGGGAGAGGAGCAGCTGGTCGGGCTCGACCGCTTCGCTGAGGTCTCCGCCCGCAACCTGCTGGCGGCGATCGACGAATCGCGCCAGCGGCCGTTCAAGCGCGTCCTCTATGCGCTCGGCCTGCCCGGCGTCGGCTCGGTGACGGCGGAGGCGCTGGCCGACCATTTCGGCTCGATCGACGCCCTGCACGAGGCCGACCCCGAGGCGATCGAGGAGGTCGAGGGGGTGGGGCCGATCATGGCGGTGCAGATCGCTGAGTCGCTGGCCGACGAGGCCACTTGGGCGCTGGTCGAGAAGCTGAAGCAGCGGGGCCTGAAGCTGGAGGCCGACGCCTCCGAACGGCGCCAGAGCGGTGGCCCGCTGGAAGGCAAGACGGTGGTCCTCACCGGCACCCTGCCGGAGTTGACCCGCGAGGAGGCTGCGGCGCTCGTCAAGTCGGCCGGCGGCAAGGTCACGAGTTCGATCTCGAAAAAAACCGACTACGTCGTCGCTGGCGACAACCCCGGCTCGAAGCTGGCCAAAGCCGAGAAATTCGGCACCGAGGTCCTCGACGAAGCGGGTCTGCTGGAGTTGGTTTCCCGGTAGGGAGGGGTGGGTGCCACTCGCTCCAACAAAAGCCGAGCTAATTAGCTCGGCTTTTTGAGTATCCGTCGGCTCGAGTGACACCCACCCCTCCAAGTGATAGAGCTCCAAGGGACGCCCGCCAGTTCCATGGTTCCTAACGCACGTATGCGGTGCGAAAGGAACCACGGAACAGGAGCGATACGAGATCAACGGGTTACCGGGCTCCCCGTACCGGGGGCGCTTGGTCTTGTGGGGCTAGTAGCCGGCGACGGCGCCGGCTATGCGGTCTTGGTCGAGGTGGGCGAGGCTGAGGTTGCCGACGCCGTTCATCAGGACCGAGAAAATCATGACCCGGCCGCTCTTGTTGAAGCAGTAGCCGGAGAGGTTGCTGACGCCGGTCAGGGTGCCGGTCTTGGTCCGGCAGCGGCCGTAGGCGGCGGTACCGTGCATGCGGTCGGCGACGGTGCCCTCGTGGCCGGCCAGCGCCAGGTCCTGGATGAAGTCGTCACCCGCTGGGTCCTCGCGCATCGCCTGCAGCAGGCTGACCACCTGGCGCGGGCTGGCGCGGTTGGAGCGGGTGAGGCCGGAGCCGTCGACGGCGTGAACTCCGGAGTTGTGGGAGTGGGCGAAGGACTCGACCACGGAGGCGCCCGCGGCGGTGCTGCCGGCGCCGCCGAGCCGCGCCCCGACCAGCTTGATCAGCATCTCGGCGAAGAAGTTGTCCGACCAGACGTCGGTGGTGTTGACGATCCGGGTCAGGGTGGGGGAGCGGACCATCGCCACCCGTTCGGCGTTCGGCGGAGTCGGGCGCAGGGCGACCTGTGGCGGTAGGCCGATCCCGTTGGTGCGCAGCGAGGCCGCCAGCTTCGTGGCAGCGAGCTTGGCCGGATCGGAGGAGAAGCCGCTGGAGCTGGTCGAACCGGCGAAGCCGGAGTTGAAGTCGAGACCCGAGAGCGGCCCGATTTCGGGGCTGGTCGCGTAGCCGGAGTCGGCGACGCCGCGGAGGCGGTCGAAGATCGTGTCGTCGGCGTAGAGGCGGCCGGTGACCGACTTGATCCCGGCGGCCTTGATCTGCGGGGTGAGGGCGAAGATGTTGGTGCCGAGGCCGGCGAGGTAGCTGTCGTAGAAGGCCGGCGTCCCCAGCGTCGGGTCGCCGCCACCCTGCAGATAGAGGCTGCCGTGGAGCACCCCGTGGGCGTCGATTGGACCATCGCGGAAGACCTTGGTCGGGATCCGGGTTTCCGGCCCGAGCCGCGAGAGCGCGGTCGAGGTCGTGAACAGCTTCATGTTCGAGGCCAGCGAGCGTGGGCGACCCGGCGCGCTTGCGCAGACGACCTGGCCGCTTTCCGCCTCGACGACGAGCAGGCCGCTGGCCCCGCCACCGCCCTGGCGCAGCCAAGAGCGCATTTGGTCGCAATTTGGGCTGGCCTGCGCACTTCCCGCCCCGAGCAGGAGAAAAGCCGCTGCCACGGCCAAAAACAGTCCTCTGCTGCGCCTCATCGGGGATTCCAACACGGGAGATGTGCAAGGTAGCGGTCGGCCCCGACCTCCCACCCTGGAATACTGCTGTTCAGTGGGCAAGGTTGTAGACATCGAGTCCAAGCCCCGGCGACGGGGGCGGCGCAAAAAGCCGTCGAAGACGGCGCTCGTCCTTGGCGGCGGCGGCTTCACCGGTGGCGTCTACGAGATCGGTGCCCTGCGGGCCCTCGACCTGCTGGCAGTCAACAGCACGGTCAACAACTTCGATGTTTACGTCGGCACCAGCGCCGGCTCCTTCGTCGCGGCGATGCTGGCGAACGGGATCTCGCCCGACGAGATGATGCAGGTGATTAACGCCCGCGTCCCCTCCGAGCTTGAAGACCTCGACCTGGACAGGGTGTTGAAACCCAACTACCTCGGCTTCTTCAGCAAAGCGGCGGCGCTGCCGCTGCGCACGGTCGAGCTGCTGCGCTCGCTGGCCCGGATCGGTGAGCTCTCGGCGATCGACATCGGCGTTGGCCTGGCGGAGGCGCTGCCGACCGGGATCTATTCCGGCTCCGGCCTCTCCGAGTACGTCGAGGAAGCCCTCGGCACCGACGGCCGCGTCAACGACTTCCGCCTGCTCGACCCTGAGCTCTACCTGACCGCGACCGACCTCGACACCTGCGAGCGAATTGTCTTCGGCGAAGAGGGTTGGACCGACGTGCCGATCTCGAAAGCGGTCGAGTGCTCGACCTGTCTGCCAATCGTCTACAAGCCGGTCGATCTCAAAGGCCGCCAGTTCGTCGACGGCGGCATCCGCTCGACCACCAACGTCGACATCGCGGTCGAGAAGGGCGCCAAGTTCATCGTCGTCGTCAACCCGCTGGTTCCCTACGTCAACGACTTCGAGAAGACGATCCCGACCGTGTTCGGCCGGCGCGTGCGGCGCGTCTCCGATATGGGCCTGCCGGCGATCGCCAACCAGACCTTCCGCCTGATCGCCCACCAGCGCCTGCACCAGGCTGTCGAGCAGTGGCAGGAGAAATATCCGGGCGTCGACATCATCTTGCTCGAGCCCGAGCCGCAGGACGAGCTGATGTTCGGTACCCCGATCATGGACTACTCACGGCGATTGCAGATCGCCCGCCACGGCTTCGAATCGGTCACCGCCACGCTCGCCCAGGACTACGACCGCTACAAAGAGATCGCCGAGCGCCACGGCCTCGAACTCTCCGAGCGCCGCGTCCGCCGCGTGGTCGAGAAGGCGACAGTCGAGGAGCCCGAGGAGACGTCAACCTGGCGGCGGG
>DASSNA010000167.1:0-11991 GCA_035688445.1 Solirubrobacterales bacterium
GCCGCTCCCGACGCCTTCGAGATGACGGTCCGGGAGCTGGCCTCGGTCGGCTACGCCGGCGTCAACGTCACCGTCCCGCACAAGGAGGCGGCGCTGGCGCTGGCCGACGAGGCGAGCGAAGCCTCGCAGCAGATCGGCGCCGCCAACACGCTCCTCTTCGCCGAGGGACGCATCGAGGCCCATAACACCGACGCCGACGGCCTGCTCGCGTCCCTACCTAGCTCGCCGCGGGGTCGGCGAGCGCTGGTGCTGGGCTCTGGAGGCGCTGCGCGGGCGGTGCTCTGGGCGCTGCTCTGGGAAGGCGCCGAGGTCGAGGTCTGGAACCGCACGGCGGAGAAAGCGGCGGCGATCTGCACCGAGCTCGGCGGGGCGGCGGTAACGGACTTCCACCAAGACAGCTACGAGCTCCTCGTCAACACCAGCGCCGCCGGGCTCAAGGGGGAGGACCCCTTCGAGCACCTTCCCCTCGAGCCCGACCTCTTCGCCGAGAGCCAGACCGTGGTCGACATGGTCTACGGCGAGCACCGCAGCCCACTGCTGGTCGCCGCCGAAGAGGCCGGCGCCGCCACCGTCGACGGCCTCGAGATCCTCGTCCAGCAAGGCGCCCGCTCGCTGGAAATCTGGACCGGCCGAGAGCCCGACCTCGACGTAATGCGGCGCGCTGCCCGCGATTGGTGAATTTGACCGCCTATAGGCAGGCAAACTCACCAACCGTCGCGCCGATAGCCTTGCCGGGATGACGACGTTCCGTTTCACCACCGCTGGCGAGTCGCACGGGCCCGGGCTCGTGGCGATCGTCGAGGGTATGCCGGCGGGTCTGGAGCTCGATCGCGAGGCGCTCGATCGTGACATGGCGCGGCGCCAGCTCGGCCACGGCCGCGGCGGCCGGATGAAGATCGAGACCGACACGGTCGAGGTCCGCTCCGGCGTCCGCCACGGCCGCACCCTCGGCAGCCCGATCGCGCTGCTGGTCGCCAACCGCGACTACGCCAACTGGGAGGAGCGGATGAACCCCTGGCCGGTGGAGGGCTTCGAGCCCGACGAGGTGCACCTGCCGCGGCCGGGGCACGCCGACCTGGTCGGCGCCCAGAAGTACGGCCACAGCGACATCCGCAACGTCCTCGAGCGCGCCAGCGCCCGCGAGACCGCGGCCCGCGTCGCCGCCGGCACGATCGCCCGCGGCTTTCTCGCCAAGCTCGGGGTCGAGATCCACAGCCACGTCCTGCAGATCGCCTCCGTTCGCGCCCCCGAGCGCCCCGACCTCAAGCCAGAGGACTTCGCCGGCGTCGACGACGACCCGGTCCGCTGCCTCGACCCGGAGTCCAGCAAGGCGATGGTCGAGGAGATCAACCGCCTGCGCAAGGCCAACGAGAGCCTCGGCGGCAGCTTCGAGGTGCTCGTCTTCGGCCTCGTCCCTGGGCTCGGCTCCCACATCTCCTGGGAAGACCGCCTCGACGGGCGCCTCGCCGGCGCTGTCGCCTCGATCCAGTCGATCAAGGGAGTGGCGATCGGCGAAGCCTGGGACGTCGCCGGCCGCCCCGGCTCCGAGGCACACGACGAGATCTTCTGGTCGGAGAAGGACAGTTACTTCCGCGAAACCAACCACGCTGGTGGCCTAGAGGGCGGGATGACCAACGGCCAGCCGCTCTCGGTGCGGGCGGCGATCAAGCCGATCTCGACCCTGACTAAGCCGCTGCGCTCGATCGACACCGAGACCAAGCAGCCGGCGCAGGCGCTGCGCGAGCGCACCGACTCGACCGTCGTCCCCGCCGCCGCGGTCGTCGCCGAGGCGATGGTGGCGCTGACCCTGGCCCGCTGCTACCGCGAGAAGTTCGGCGGCGACCACATCGACGACGTGCTCGCCGCGCTCGACGCCTACAAGCAGCGCATCGACTTCCGGGGCTGAGGCCGGTGAGCAAGCCGGCGATCGTCTTCATCGGCTTCATGGGTGCCGGCAAGAGCACGGCGCTGACAGCTGCGCGTGAGGCGGGACTGGAGACGACCGAGATCGACGAGCTGATGGAGCGCGAGCTCGGCAAGCCGATCCAGCGGGCCTTCGAAGAGGACGGGGAGGAGGCGTTTCGGGCGAAGGAGGCCGAGGTCGTCGGTGTCCTGCTGGAGAACGCCGACGGTGGCGCAATCGCGCTCGGCGGCGGCAGCGTCCTCTCCGAGCGGATCCGCAAGGCGCTCGACCGCCACATCGTCGTCCTGCTCGAGATCGATGCGCCCGAGGCCTGGCGGCGCATCCAGGGCAGCGACCGCCCGCTGGCGACGAGCGAGGAGGACGTGGCGCGCCTGCTGGCGGAGCGTCTGCCGCTCTACGAAGAGCTCGCCGACGCGGTGGTGCCGATGGCCGACCGCAAGGTGGTGCGGCGAGCGCTGCCGGCGATCCAGGCGCTGGCGGGGCTGCCGGAGGGGACGAAGTTGCTGTGGGCGTCGAGCATGTCGGGGGACTATCCGATCATGGTCGGCAAGGGCTTGCTTGAGAGCGGCTGGTGGCCGTTGGAGGGCCGCCGCTTCTGCGTCACCGACCGCGACGTTGCGCCGCTCTTCGCCGCCCGCCTGCAGCCGCTCACCGCCACGGTTGAAGTTGAACCGGGGGAGGGGGCGAAGACGCTCGGCTGGGCCGAAGAGGTGCTGCGCTCGCTGGCCCAAGCGGGGATGACCCGCGAAGACCACCTGGTCGCGCTCGGCGGCGGCGTCGTCGGCGACCTCGGTGGCTTCTGCGCCCACCTCTACCAACGCGGGGTGCCGGTGGTCCATGTGCCGACCACGTTGGTCGCCCAGGTCGACTCTGCCTATGGCGGTAAGACCGGCGTCGACCTGCCCGAGGGCAAGAACTACGCCGGCGCTTACCAGCTGCCGGCCGCCGTCCTCGCCGATACCGGGACGCTGGCGACCTTGTCGCCGGAGGAGCTCGCCGCCGGCTTCGTCGAGGCGCTGAAGACCGGCCTGCTCGCCGGCGGCCCGCTCTGGGAGCGGGTGCGGGCGATCGAGCAGATCGATCCTGGCGAGCTCGACGACATCGTCTTCGCCTGCGCCCGCTACAAGTGTGCGATCGTCGCCGCCGACGAGCGCGATAGCGGCCTGCGCAACGTCCTCAACCTTGGCCACACGGTCGGCCACGCGATTGAGGCGGCGAGCAACTACTCGCGCTACCGCCACGGCGAGGCGATCTCGCTTGGCCTGTTAGCGGCGCTGCGCCTCTCCGAGACGCCACAGCTGCACGACGAATGCGAGGAGATCCTCCGTCGTCACGGCCTGCCGGTCGAGCTCGATACGGAGATCGCGATCGAGGACGTCCTGGCTGCCCTACAGCGCGATAAGAAGCGCACCGCTGCCGGGGTCGGCTTCGTCCTTCTGAGCGAACCCGGGAAGCCCGAAGTCGGCCAGATCATCGACCCGGCTAAGGTCACGGCAGCCGTGGAGGAGCTCTACCCGTGACCACCGTCAGCAACCGCGTCGCCGTCCTGCACGGGGTCAACTTCGACGTGCTCGATCGGCGCGATCCCAATATCTACGGCGGCCTCTCGCTGAGCGAGCTGGAGGCGAGGATCTCCGGCTGGGCGCACGAGCTTCAGCTCGAACCGATCTTCTTCCAGACCAACGCCGAGGGCGAGTTCTGCGAATACCTGCACCGCACCGCCGACCTCGCCGACGCGGCGATCGTCAACGCTGGCGCCTGGACCCACTACAGCCGCGCGATCGCCGATGCGTTGGAGCTGACCCGACTGCCGGCGGTCGAGGTCCATCTCTCCGACGTCGAGGCGCGCGACGACTGGCGCAAGCTCTCCGTCTTCGACGGTCTCGTCCTCGACAAGATCGCCGGCAAGGGCCCCGACGGCTACCGCGAGGCGCTGGAGCTGCTGGCGCGCGAGCTCGGCGTCGCCTCCTGATGCGCGGCCGCGGCGATCGTCTCGAGCAACAGCTGGCCGAGCGCGAGCTCGACCGGATGCTGGTCACCGAGCTCACCAACGTCCGCTACCTGACCGGCTTCACCGGCACCAACGGCGCTTGCGTCTGCGGCCCCGGGGTGCGTCTCTTCCTCACCGACTTCCGCTACACCGAGCGCGCCGAAGCCGAGGTCGAGAGCTGGGAGACGGTCACGGTCACGGCCGACTGGCTAAAAGGGGTCGCCGAGCGGCTCGAGGGAAAGGTCGGCTTCGAGGACGACCACATGTCGGTGCGGCTGCTGGAGAAACTGAAGGACAAATTGGGCGAGGGCGTGGAGATGGTCGCCGCCGGCGGCGCGGTCGAGAAGCTGCGCCGGGTCAAGGACGAGGGCGAGCTGGCGGCAATCGAGGAGGCCTCGAAGCTGGCCGACGAGGTTTGGCGCTGGTCGCTGGAGCGGGGCCTCGCCGGGCGCAGCGAGCGCGAGGTCGCCCGTGCCGCCGAAGCGCGCATCCGCGAGCTCGGCGGCGACCCCTCCTTCCCGGCGATCGTCGCTGCGGGGCCCAACGGTGCCCTCCCGCACGCCGAGCCGGGCGAGCGCGAGATCGGCCGCGGCGAGCTGGTCGTCTTCGACATGGGCGCCCAGCTCGACGGCTACTGCTCCGACGGCACTCGCACCTTCGCCACCGGCGAGCCGGGCGAGGAGGCGCGCCGGGTCTACGGAATCGTGCTCGAGGCGCAGCTGGCGTCGCTGGAGGCGGTCAAGGCCGGCGTCAAGGGGGAAGACGTCGACGCGGTTGCGCGCAAGATCATCGACGCCGCCGGTCACGGCGAGCACTTCGGCCATGGCCTCGGCCACGGCGTCGGTCTGGAGGTGCACGAGGCGCCGCGGCTCTCGCTGCGCTCCGACGACGTCCTCGCGGCGGGCGAAGTCGTCACCGTCGAGCCCGGGATTTACCTGCCGGGCAAGCTCGGGGTGCGGATCGAGGACTTCGTCGTCGTCACCGACGAGGGCCTGCGCAACCTCAGCTCGCTGCCGAAGGACCTGCAGCTGGTCGATTAGCCGGCCCAGCTTCGCATCTCCGCTGCTCTGTTGAAGAGCGTTCAAATTCCAGCCAACCTTTTCTCCCAGCCGATACGGGGGCATGGCGACGAACAGGGAGACCCTGGTCTCGATCCACGAGGAAGCTCGGCGCGAGCGCCTGCTCGACATGGAGCAGCGCGTCAGCCGCTACCGGCTCGCCTGCTTCGGCATCCTCGCCCTCGCACTGGCGGTGGGCGGTGGCGCCTCGGTCGGTTTCTGGTGGGTTCCCCTACTGGTCGCCGGTCTCGCCGGCTTCGCGGTCGCCGACCGCTTCATGCGCACCAGTTCCCGCCCGGCACTATGGATCGCCGGCGCCTGGGCGGCTCTGCCGGCCCTGCTCGGTGCCGCCGTCCTCGTTACCGGCGGCTCTGACAGCCCCGTCCTGGTCTGGTTCGCGCTCCCCGCCGCCACCGTCGGCTTCCGCTTCGGCACCCGGGGGATCGTCATCGGCACCGCCTATGTCGTTGCAGTCTTCCTCGCCGCCGCCATCGCTCCCGATCCCCACGCCGCTTGGGAGAACCGGCAGTTGGTGATCGCGATCGCGGCGCTGATCGTTAGCACCGTCACCCTCTCCGGCGCCCTGGTCGAGTCCGACCGCTCGCACCGGCGCCGCTCGACCCTTGACCCCCTCACCGGCCTCTTCAACCGCAACGCCCTGGAGCAGCGCCTCTCGGAGCTCGACGGCCAGCCGTGCAGCCCCGAAGAGGGTCTCTCGCACGCCTTCCTCCTCTGCGACCTCGACCACTTCAAGCGCGTCAACGACCAGTTCGGCCACGCCGCCGGCGACGCCGTCCTCCAGGATGTCGCCTACACGATGCGGGCGGCGCTGCGCGCTGGCGATTCGATCTACCGCGTCGGTGGCGAGGAGATCCTCGTCATGCTCCCCGGCGCCGGCCACGGCGACGCGATGGAAATCGCCGAGCGCCTGCGGGTCGCGGTGCGCGACCGTCGCCCAGTCGGGATCGGCGTCTCCCTCAGCATCGGCGTCGCCGTCGCCGAACCCACCGTCGTCGACACCGACGACCTACTAGCCCGCGCCGACGCAGCCCTCTACGCGGCCAAGGCCAGCGGCCGCGACCTGGTCTACGCCGACAGCGACGCGCAGGACGAGCCGGGTGCCCCTCCGCCGGAGACCGTACGTTCGGCGAAGGACGAATTCGCGCCATCAGCTTGACCCAAAGCCTCCGTCGGAGAGGCACCCGGCTCGTCTCCCAATCCAGCTCTGGCTGATGGCGTCTTGTGCTGCGTGTGGTGGGGGAGCGCGGTGACCCTCTGAACGTTTTGCGCCTCTGGCCTAGAAGCAATCTCGGTCAGCTGAAAGCGATTCTGCCAGCAGGCGAGTGAAGAGGGTTACCGGGCTCCGGCACCGGGGGCGGTTGGTCTCGCGGCGTCAGCTGATCAGCGGCTGAGGTCCCAGTCGCTGCTTAGGCGCGAGCCGAAGGCGGCGAGGAGCTGGACCACTGCCTCGACGTCGCGGAGGTCGACCATCTCTACTGGGGAGTGCATGTAGCGGAGGGGGATCGAGACAACGCCGGTGGGGATGCCGGCTCGGGAGATCTGGAGGACGTCGGCGTCGGTGCTGGTGCCGCGGCCGCTGGCGCTGATCGAGTAGGGGATGTCCTCCGCCTCGGCGGTCTCGACCAGGAGCTCGAAGACCTTGGGGGAGAGGGTGGAGCCGCGGCCGATCGCAGCGCCGGAGCCGAAGGGATGGCTGCCGATCTCCTTCTCGTCGACCCCCGGCGCGTCGGTGGCGTGGGTGACGTCGACGGCGATCGCGATGTCGGGCTGGACCTGGAAGGCGGCGGTGCGGGCGCCGAAGAGGCCGATCTCCTCCTGTACCGCGGCGACGGCGGCGAAGGAGCCACCACCGGGACCGTCGCCCTCGGCGCAGCGCCGCAGGCTCTCCAGCGCCACATAGGCGCCGAGGCGGTTGTCCATCGAACGCGAGACAAGCCGCTCACCGGCCACCGGCATCGGCTCGGCGGCGATTACCACCGGGTCGCCAACCCGCACCATCGCCGCCGCCTCGTCGTAGTCGGCAGCGCCGATGTCGATGTGCATGCTTTTCAGCTCGACCACCTTTTTGCGCTGGTCGGCCTCGAGCAGGTGGATTGGCTTGCGCCCTGCCACCCCGGGGATCAACCCGTCCTTACCGCGCACCTCAACCCGTTGTCCAACCAGAATCTGGGGATCCCAACCGCCGACCGGGGCGAACCAAAGGAAGCCCTTCTCGTCGATGTGGGTGATGACCAGCCCGATCTCGTCGATGTGACCGACCACCGCTAGCAGCGGCTCGGCCTCGCCGACGCGGGCGATCGAGGAGCCGATGCCGTCGGTGCTGAGCTCGGCGAACGAGGCTGCCTCGCGCCATACCTCGGCGGCTGGGCCCTCGTATCCGGAGGGAGCGCCGGCGCGTAGAAGTTTGTCGAGAAGGACTGGAGTGCTCAAAAGGTCCGGGCAGTATGCCTAACTCATACGTTCGTCCGTCGTCAGGTTCGGGCTGTCACCCGTGAGACGCATTGACTTCACGCCGGAGCTCGTCACGGCCTGGCCCATACCCGCGGTGCTCGTAGGCAATCATCGCCCAGATCAGTACCTCAGCGACCGCCACTGATACCAGCGCTGGCACCGCGGTTGCGACCGGAATCAAGAGGAGCAGAACGATCGCCAGCCCGAGCCGGTGGCGGTTGAGGGTGTGGACATGGCGGTAGCGAAAGGCGACGAGGCCGAGCAGGTAGATCGCGACGCCGCCAAGGAGGGCAAAGGCGGGGACGTAGTGGAGGGCGCTGCCGTGATGGGCGATCGTCACCTTCAGCCCAAAGGCCATCAGCACGATTCCGGCAACCATCAGCAGGTGGATGTAGGAGTAGGAGTCGCGGGCGAGCTCGTTGCGGACACGACCCTGCTCGGCTTCGTTTAGGCGCCGGGCTGAGATCAAGGCGACGACGTCGAAGTAGGTCCACCAGAGCGCGGCGGCGAGGAAGATGCCGAGGACGGCGGCGACGCCGATCCCGAGGTCGAGCACGCCCGAGGCGCCGACCCCAACCGCGACGATGCTCTCGCCGAGGGCGATGATGACGATCAGCCCGTGGCGCTCGGCGAAGTGGCCCGGGACTAGGGACCATCCATCCGCGCCGAAGAAGTAAGGGCCGGCCATGTCGAGGAAGATCGCCAGGGCCCAGAGAGCGCCCTGGGCGAGGCCGTCGAAGAGGGAGGCGAGAGCGAGGATGCCGACGGCGACGGCGGTGCTGACGGCGAGACCGATCACCGAGCGGCGCAGATTTTCGTCGTCAGCCCCGGCGAGCATGAAGAGAGCGATGTGGGCGGTGCGGAAGACGCCGATGGCGAGGGCAAAGGTGAGGGCGAGGTTGCCGAAGGCCTCCTGGACGCTGATCGAGACGATCAGCATCGCCGCCATCGCGACGAAGATCACCCCGCGCACCGCCTCGGCCTCGGGGTCGATGACGCTGGTCAGCCAGGCGTAGCCGACCCAAGCCCACCAGAGCACGCAGAGGATCAGCAGCCCCTGGGCGAGGCCGGACCAGCTCTGGTCGTGCGACATCAGCGCCGTGCACTGGGTGATCGCGAGGACAAAGACGAGATCGAAGAAGAGCTCCAGCGGGGTCACCCGCTCGCCTTCGCGGCGAATGTGGTCGAAGCGCGAGTGCCCGGATTCGGAGGAAGCCTCCATCGAGCAATCCTTGCAGTCACGCCGCATTCGGTTAGCGTGGGCGCATGGCAAATGGGAGAGTGGCGCTGGTGACCGGTGCCTCGGCCGGGATCGGTGAGGCGACGGCGATCCGGCTCGCGCGCGAGCCGGAGACGGAGCTCGTTCTGGTCGCTCGTCGCGAGGAGCGGCTGCGCGATTTGGCCGCATCGTTGCCCTGCCGCACTACCTACGTCGCCGCCGATCTGACCGATGCGGGGGCGCCCGAGCGCGTGCGCTCCCACCTCGAGGCCGAGCACGGCGGTGCCCTGCATCTGCTCGTCAACAACGCCGGCGCCGCCTGGCGGGCGAGCTTCGCCGAGGGCGGCTACGCAAACGTGCGCCGCCACATGGAGCTCAACTTCGACGCCGTCGTCCGCCTCACCGAGGCGCTGCTGCCGCTGCTGCGAGCCTCGGCGCCGAGCGCGATCGTCAACGTCGCGAGCACCGCCGGCCGCGTCAGCCGCGCCCGCACCGGCGCCTACAGCGCCAGCAAGTTCGCCCTGATCGGCTGGTCGGACTCGCTCTATGCGGAGGAGAAGCAGGGCGGCGTCCACGTCGGCCTCGTCCTCCCTGGCTTCATCCGTACCGAGGGCTTTCCCGCCACCGAGTTGCGCGAGAAAGCGCTCACCCGCTGGGTCGTCTCCAGCCCTGAGAAGGTCGCCGAGGCGATCTACCAGGCTGGCCCCGGCGGCAAGGCCGAGCGTTATGTCCCCCGCCCCTACGGCCTCGCCGCTGCCGCCCGGATCAACACCCCGGCACTGGTCCGCCGCGTCCTCAGCGGCGGTGCTGCCTCCAGCCTCACCACCAGCACTGGCGGCGACGGGGACACGGACTTACCTTTGAGCTAATGCCCCTCTACGCCGACGTTGTAGTTGCGCTTGCCCTGATGGTTGTCGCGGTGGTCGCCGCCATCTCGACGGCGAAAGTGCGGCAGGTCAACCGCCGCTTCCGCATGCTCGACGAAATCTCCCGCGTTGCCGATGAAGGCAGCACGCTCGATGAGACGCTGGAGGCGATCGCCGAGATTGTCGTCCCCGAGATGGGGGACATCTGCGCGATCGACGTGATCGAGGGAGAGCGGGTGCGGCGCGCAGCGCTGAAGGTCGCTGGTCCCGATGCCGACGCGATCGCCGCCCGGTTGCGGGACCGCGGTCCTCGCATGCAGGCGCAGGTCGCCAGCGATGCTGCTCACGAAAGGCAGGAGCCGTTCCACTTCGAGATGCGCGGCGACGAGGACTACCGCCAATTCGCCGAGGACGAGGAAGACTTCGAGTTCCTCCGCAGCCTCGGGGTCTATTCGGGGGTAACGATCGAGTTGCGCGCCCGTGGCCGGCCGACCGGGGTACTGACGATCAGCGTCGGCCCCTCGGGCCGGCGCTTCAACGAGTCCGACGTCCACTTTGTCGCCATCCTCGCCGGTCGGGTTGCCCTCGCGCTCGACAATGCCGGTCTTTTCTCAGAGCTGGAGCGCAGCGAGCAGGAACGGGCGGAGATCGCCGAGACCCTGCAGCAAGGGCTGCTGCCGCCGCCCTTGCCGCACATTCCGGGCTGGTCGGTAGCGGCGATGTACCGGCCGGCGGGGGCCGAGAACGAAATCGGCGGCGACTTCTACGACGCCTTTCGCATCGCAGGCGGCTGGATGGTGGTGATCGGGGACGTCACCGGCCGTGGTGCCCAGGCGGCGGCCGTCACCGCCCACGCCCGCTACACGCTGCGGACCGCGGCGGCCCTCACCGGCGACCCCGTGGTCGCGCTGAGAACGCTGAACCGGGAGCTCTTAATCCGCCGTGGCACCGCCCTCTGCAGCGTCGCCGCGATGGCCGTCTCAGAAGATTCCGGCGCGCCGGTCCGTTTTGCGGTCGCCGGACACCCGCCACCGCTACTAGTCGACGGGGACACGGTGGCTGAGGCAGCCAGGCCAGCGCCGGTCCTGGGTGCGTTCTCCGACGAAACCTGGGTGATCGAGGCGACTACCGTCTCTCCCGAGCAGCAGCTGGTGATCGTCACCGATGGCGTCACCGACGCCCTCGGCGGCGAGGGCCGCTTCGGCGAGGAGCGCCTGCGTGCCGAGGTGGCCGGGGTCAGCAGCCCGGCCCTGGTGGCGCAGCGGATCGAGGCGGCGCTGCACGAGTTCACCGGAGGCGTGCTTGACGACGACGCTGCGATCGTCGCGATCGCCCCCGCCTCCGCTGATGTCGAGGCGGCACCGGAGGCGGAGCGGCAGCTGATCGAGCGTCTCTACGCTGCCTTCAACCGCCGCGACCCTGGGGAGATCGTCGCCCTCTGTGACAAGCAGATGGAGTTCTTCCCAGTCGGCACCGCCGAGCAGATTGGCCGCACTGCCCCTTACATCGGTCCCGACGGGCTGAGCGAATACTTGACCGATGTCGAACGCGCCTGGGACGAGCTTTTGATCGACCCGAAGGTGGTCGAGCGCCGCGGCGGTTCCCTGCTGGTGCGGGGGAGGGTCTACGCCCGTAGCCGTCACCTCGGCATCCGCGACATGCCGGTCGCCTGGGTCTGGGACCTCCGCGACGGCGTCTTTTCCCGCGGCGAGGTCTTCCGCGACCCCGAGGACGCCGTCCGCCGCCTCGCCGCGACCGGCTAAGAGCCCGGCTAGGATTCGCCGCCGATGACGATCAGCACCAATCAATTCAAGAACGGCACTCATATCGAGATCGACGGCAAGATCTGGAAGATCATCGAGTTCCAGCACGTCAAGCCGGGCAAGGGCGGGGCCTTTGTGCGGACGAAACTGCGCCGGATCGAGGACGGCTCGGTGATCGACAAAACCTTCAGGGCGGGGGAGAAGTTCCGTCCGGTTCGGACTGAATCGAAAAAGATGCAGTACCTCTACGACTCGGGCGAGGCGGCGGTGTTCATGGACACCAGCGACTACGACCAGATCGAAATCCCAGCCAGCTCGCTCGGCGACGCGATGAAATGGGTGCTGCCGAATGACGAGGTCGAGGTGCTGTTCGTCGATGAGCGCCCCAGCGACGTCCAGGTGCCGAGCGCGATCGAGATGAAGGTCACCCAGACCGATCCGGGTCTCAAGGGCGACACTGCCTCCGGCGGTGGCAACAAGCCGGCGACGCTGGAGTCCGGGGTGATCGTCCAGGTTCCACTCTTCGTCGAAGAGGGCGATGCGATCCGGGTCGACACTCGCAGCGGCGAGTACGTCTCCCGCGCTTGATCGATCCCGCCCTCCGGCGCTGACAGAATGAACTTATGCGCAGGTCAGACCAGCGGCGCGACGCCGTCTTCGCCAACTACCAGCGAGACGTGACCGGGCGCCCGCTCGCGG
>DASSNA010000189.1:0-18740 GCA_035688445.1 Solirubrobacterales bacterium
TTCTCACTTGGCGCACGACAAGGTCGGCCATGAACTCTGGGAGCAGCGGGAAAACCTGGTCGCCTTCGCGATCAGCTTCGCGGTGATCGGGCGCTTTTGGGTAGTTCACCATCGCTTCTTCAGCGAAGTCAACGCATTCGATGGGCGGCTGCTCGCCCTCAACCTGCTCTACCTGGGTTGCGTTGCCCTGATCCCATTCAGCAGCCAGGTGCTGGGCGACTACGGGGGGCTGACGCCGGCGGTCGTCCTCTACTCGGTCAACCTCGCTGCCGTCGTCCTGGTCGGGTTGCTGATGGCGCTTGACGCGCGGCGCGCGGGGCTGACGACGGTCGACGACCGTGCCCATCGCGAAACCCGGATCCGCAGCACCTACATCGCCGGCGTCTTCCTTCTCTCGATCCCACTCGCCTTCGTTGCCCCCAGCGTGGCTCCCTACCTCTGGCTACTGCTCTTCCTCGACCCCGCGTCCCGGCTTGCCGCTCGCCACTAGCCGCGGCGAACGGTGAAGGCGATCGCGCGGCCTGGGCGGGCGCAACTGACCGCGAGGCCGCGGTCGGTGGCGGTGCCGATGCAACGGTAGCCGCGCACGCTACAGGCGCTGTGTGAGGCGCCGGGCTCCGCCGTGCAGCCGGCGCTGCCCCACCAAACGAGCGCAACCCGCTGTGCCTCGCCGCAGGAGACCCCGCTGGCGCGCAGCCTCTGGGTGCCCGCGATGTTGAGCGGGCAGGTGCGCACCGAGACCCCGGCTGGGGTGGTCGAGGTGTCCTGGGCGGTCGAGGTGTGGACGCCGGACGAGTTCGACCCCGTGCTGGCGCCTCCAGAGGAGTCACCGCCGCCGCAGCCAGTGAGCAAACCGGCGGCAAGGGCGAGGACGGCGAGTGGGGTGGCGATCCGCATCGCCGTCGTCAAACCTACCCGGCTGCTCCGTCTCCCTCGGTCTGGTCCAGCTCCTCGTGTTCGAGGTGGCCGCAGACGGGGCAGTCGGGCTCCGGCACCACCGGCTTGCGTTCGACCTCCATCGTCCGCAGGTCATACATATGGGCGACGCCCTGAGTTGAGGGGCGGGCGAGTCCGGTCAGCAGGTGCATCGCGTCGAGCCCGACCTGGCCGCCGATCAGCCCGCAGGCCGGCCCCAGCGTCGCCGCCGGACTCGGTTTCGCTCGCCGCTGTTCGGCGACAACCTCGTAGAGCGGGTAGTCGCGCCGGTAGGCGATCTCCTGGCAGGCGTAACAGCCGGTCTGCCCCGGAACTTAGAGCGGCCCGACCCGGGCGATCGGCGGGAAGTGACTCATCGTGATGTAGGGGACGCCGGCCTTGAAGCAGGCGGCGTTGCACCAGCGCTCGATGTCGTGCGCCGGCCAGTCGGCGGCGTCGACGACGAAGTCGGAGCCGGTGATGAACTCGGCAATGTCGTCCTCGCTCTCAAGGCGCTGCTTGGTAGCGGTGATCCGGCAGCCGGAGTTGAAGGCGCGCAGGCGCTCGGCGGCGCGCTCGACCTTGGCCTGGCCGAGGTCCGCCTCGGTGAAGAGGATCTGCCGGTTGAGGTTGCTGAGCTCGATCTCGTCGCCGTCGATCAACCACATCTCGCCGACCCCGCAGCAGGAGAGCGCCCACGCCGCCCAGTTGCCGAGGCCGCCGACGCCGAGCACCGCGATCTTCGCCTCGCGCAGCCGTTCCTGGCACTGCGATGGGGTCGGCTCGCCGCTGCTGACGTCGCTGAAGTAGCGCAGCTGGCGGCTGAAGCGCTCGAACTCTCCCGGCGGAAGCCGCTCGTCATCGGCTGCGTCCTCGACCACGCCCAGCTCCTGGAATTGGGAGACCGCGTCGTCGACTGTCTCGGCACCGAACTCGTCCCGCAGTTGCTCGATCGTGTGCTCACCGTCGAGAGCGGCGAGCAGGCGCCTTTCCTCCTCGTTCGGCTGCTCGATGCGGACGTCGCCGTAGTCGGAGCTCGGCCGCATCAGGATCACGTCGCCCTCGGGCGTCTCGATCTCTTCGGTCGTGCGCTTGATCCTTGGTTTGCGCAAGGTCCCCCCTTGCAAAAGAGCCTATTCGACCAGGGAGCGGGCGCGCACGAAGATTTCGTCGGTCATTGGGACCGTGAGCTTGCCGGTGAAGGTGTTCTGCTGGCTTGGGTGGTAGCAGCCGAGCAGCCGCCAGCGGCCAATCTCGGCCTCGGCGCCGTGTCCGAACTTTGGCCGCGGCTGCGGCACCTCCTCGCCGAGCGCTCGCAGCGCCCGCAGGATCCCGTCCCAGCCGAAGGAGCCGAGGGCAACGAGGACGCGGCAGCGGTCGAGTAGCGCCAGCTCCTGCTCCAGGTATGGGAGGCAGGCGTCGCGCTCCTCCGGCGTCGGCTTGTTGGCGGGTGGGGCGCAGCGGACGGTGGCGGTGATGTAGGCGTCGCGCAGCTCGAGGCCGTCGTCGCGCCACTCCGAGCGCGGCTGGTTGGCGAATCCCGCCCGGTGCAGAGCGGCGTAGAGCCAGTCGCCGGAGCGGTCGCCGGTGAACATGCGGCCGGTGCGGTTGGCGCCGTGAGCGGCGGGGGCGAGCCCGACGAGCGCCACCCGGGCGGCGGGGTCGCCGAAGCCGGAGACCGGCCGCGCCCAGTACTCCGGCCCCCGATAGCGGCGCGGCGGGTTCGCCGCTTGCGCCTCGCGCCACTCGACCAGCCGCGGGCAGCGGCGGCAGCGGTGGACCTCCTCGGCCAGCGCCGCCAGCGCCCCGGCGCGGTCAGAGCTCATAGGCTTGGGCCTCTCTTCATGGCACCGAACCGAATCATGCGAGGCCGCGCCATGCGCCGCGCCCTCCCCCTGGTAGCCATCGCCACCCTCGTTGCCGCGACCCTACTTGGCTGCGGGGGCGGCGGATCTTCCAGCACGGCGCAGCAGGAAAGGGAAGCCGACGCGAAGGTGCTGAATGAGATCCTCGCCCGTCAGCTGGCGGCTGTCGCCGCATACGGCAAGGTGCTGCCGAAGCTGCATGGCGCCGACCTGGTGACCGCGCGGCATTTCCGCGCCCAGGAACAGGAACACGTCGATGCGACGACGAAGGTCCTTCAGAAAACCGGTGCCGAAGCCGATCCGCCGGCGGAAACGATCGAAGCCAACGAACTGAAGACGCGCGAAGACGCCCTGACCTTCCTCTACGAAATGGAAAGCGCGACGATCGACGCCGAGCTCCACGCGATCGACCGGCTGAACATCGGCTGGCCGCGGCCGCTGCTGGCCTCGATGGCCGCCAACCAGGCCCAGCGCCTGGTCCTGATCCGCCACGCCCTCGGCGCCCAACCGCTTGCAACCGTGCCCGAGCCGTTCGAGACTGGCGAAACCCCCGCTCCAGAAGGGATGATGAGAAACCCATGACCGCCCCCCTCTACGCGATCGGCCGTTTCTGCTCGCGCCACCATTATCCGGTGATCGCCATCTGGGTGGTGCTGGCGATTGCGCTGGTGGCGATCGGTCAGGCCTCGGGCAGCAAGACCAGCGAAAACCTCACTCTCCCGGGGACCGATTCGACCACGGCGACGGAACTGCTCGAAGACAACCTGCCCGAACAGGCCTACGGCAGCAACCCGCTGACGCTGACGGCGCCGGCGGGCAAGAAGCTGACCGAAGCCAAGTACGCCGCCGCGGTGGAAGAAACGGTGAAACGGCTGGAAGCGCAGAAGGACGTGAACTCAGCCGTCAGCCCACTGACCAAAGGGTCGCAAACCCTCAGCAAAGACCAGAGGATCGGCTACATCCCGGTCGTCCTCGGGGTCGGGCCCGGCGAAATCGACGAAGCCGACGCGGAAAAGATCCTCAACGCATCCCAGCCGGCGCGGGCCGCCGGGATTCACACGGCGATCGGCGCCTACGTCGGCCAGCAGCTCTCGAAGCCGGCGACCGAGACCAGCGAGGCGATCGGCCTCGCCGCCGCGGTGATCATCCTTCTCTTCGCCTTCGGCACGGCGACGGCGATGATGCTGCCGATCGTCTCGGCGGTGCTCGGCCTCGCCTGCGCGCTTTCGATCATCCGCCTGCTCGAGCACGTGCTGCAGGTGCCGGGGGTGGCCTCGACCCTGGCGACGATGATCGGCCTCGGCGTCGGCATCGACTACGCCCTCTTCATCGTCACCCGTCACAAACTCCAACTCGCGGAAGGGATGGAGATCCGCGAGTCGATCGCGCGGGCGACCGCGACGGCCGGCGGCGCCGTCGTCTTCGCCGGCTTCACGGTGGTGATCGCGCTCTGCTCGCTCGCCTTTGCCGGCATCCCGCTGGTGGCGACGCTCGGGTTCACGGCGGCGATCGCGGTGGTGGTCGCGGTCAGCGCCGCGACGACGCTGCTGCCGGCGATGCTTGGCGCCCTCGGCCCCCACATCAACTCGCTGCGGGTCAAGCTCGGCAAGACGCACCCCGACGACAAGGAGCCGCACGGCTGGCGGCGCTGGGCGGAAAGGGTGAGCGAGCACCCGTGGACGGCGACGATCGCGTCGTTGGCGATCCTGATCGTGCTGGCGATCCCGCTCCTCCAGCTCGACCTCGGCCAGAACGACATCAGCGCCCTGCCGAAGGAAACGACCTCGCGCCAGGCCTACGACGCACTCAACACGGGCTTCGGGCCCGGCGTCAACGGGCCGCTGCTGATCGCCTCCGAATTCAAGTCGCCGGCGGAAGCCAAACAGGTGCTGCCGGCCCTGGAGAAATCGATCGGGGGCGCCAAGGACGTGGCGGCGGTCTCCGAACCGTCTCTGGACAAGCAGGGGACGGTGGCGGTCTTCACGGTGATCTCGAAATCGGAGCCGTGGGCCGACGAAACGGTCGAACTGGTCGAAGATCTGCGCGAAACGACGATTCCGGCGGCGCTGAAGGGCACCGGCGCCGAAGCCTACGTCGGCGGCCAGACCGCCGGCTACATCGACCTCGCGACCCAGATCAGCGACAAGCTGCCGCTGATGATCGCGATCGTTGTAGCCCTCAGCTTCCTCGTCCTGCTCGTCGCCTTCCGATCGCTGTTGGTGCCGATCAAGGCGGCGGCGATGAACCTACTCTCGGTTGCCGCCGCCTACGGCATCGTCACCGCCGTCTTCCAGCTCGGCTGGGGTACGTCCATCATCGGGCTCGACCACGCGATCCCGATCGTCAGCTTCGTGCCGCTGTTGATGTTCGCGATCCTCTTCGGACTATCGATGGACTACGAGGTGTTCCTGCTGACGCAGATGCGCGAGCACTACAAGGAGTACGGCGACGAGCGCCGGGCGGTGGTCGAAGGCCTGGCAAACACCGGCCGCGTAATTACCTCGGCGGCGGCGATCATGGTCTGCGTCTTCACCAGCTTCGTCCTCAGCGGCAACCCGGTGGTGAAGGAGTTCGGGGTGGGGCTGGCGGTGGCGATCGCGATCGACTCGACCTTGGTCCGCTGCCTGCTGGTCCCGGCGGTGATGGTGCTGCTCGGCAAGCGGGCCTGGTGGCTGCCGCGCTGGCTCGACCGAGTTCTGCCCCACATCAGCATCGAGGGCGAGGAGTACTTCGCCAAGCGCGACGCGGAACGCGCGGCTGCGCAGCCGGCTGCCGCTGTGGGTAAATGAGCGGGAGATGTTCCCGCTCAACCTGCCGAACTTCCTGACGCTGCTGCGCATCCTCGCGGTGCCGGTGGTGGTCGTTGCCCTGCTCGGGGAGACGCCGAACGGCGACACGCTCGCCGCCGCCGTCTTCGCCCTGGCGGCGCTGACCGACGGCCTCGACGGCTACTTCGCCCGCTCGCGCGACTCAGTCACCACCTTCGGCAAGCTGATGGACCCGCTCGCCGACAAGCTGCTGATCATCGGCGCCCTCGTCTCGCTCGTCTCCCTCGGCCGCCTCGAAGCCTGGGTGGCGATGGTGATAATCGCCCGCGAGGTCGCCGTCACCATCCTCCGCACGATCGCCGCCGAGCGCGGCATCATCATCGCCGCCAGCTGGCTCGGCAAGCTGAAGACCGTCCTCCAGATCGCCGCCGTCTTCGCCCTGATCGCCGAGAACCCAGCCCCCCTCGGCGTCGACATCCTCGTCTACATCGCCCTAGCCGCCACCGTGCTCAGCGGCGTCGACTACTTCTTCGGCCTCCGCAAACGGATCGAAGAGCTAGAGCGCGAACGCGCCGCCGCGAAGCTGAACTCGACGAGCTAGGGACAAGAGCCCGCCGGTAGGGAGGGACGGGTGCCCCTCTCCCAAAGACCGTCGCGCAGCTGATCGCGCGCCGGGGGCGCAACCGTGGTTCTTTGAGCCTTTGTGAGAGGGGCACCCGTCCCTCCGGCGACAGAGCTCCGATTGACGCAAAGCAGTTCCGTGGTTCCAAACGCACCTATGCAGTGTGTAGGGAACCACGGAACGGGAGCGGTGCGAGATCTGCGGGTTGCGTGGTTCCTTGGGCACCTATGTCGTGCGAAAGGAACCACGCAACGGCGGGTGGTCCGGCGTCTTGTCCTGCGTGTGGCGGGGGAGCGCGGTGGCCCTCTGAACGTTTTGCGCCTCTGGCCTGGCAGCAATCTCGGCCAGCTGGAGGCGATCCAGCCAGCAGGCGAGTGAAGAGGGTTACCGCGCTCCCGTACCGGGGGCGGTTGGTCTCGGGCTCTAAGAGGCCGACGCCTCGAGCCACTCGCGCATCGTGGTGTGGCGCGATTGGTGCTCGCCGCTATTCAGCTCGGCGCGGAGGTCGGCGAGGGTGCCGTAGCGCTCGGCGACGACGTTGTGGCGGTGGATCGTCTCCAGGTTCTCCTGGCGCGCCATCACGAAGGTGTCCTCGGGCAGGTCGGGGTAGCCCTCGACCACCTGGCGGACCATCTCGCGCACGCAGTCCTCGACGAAGCGGGGGTGTTCGTGGGCTTTGACGACGACCGACATCTCGTCGCTGCGCTTCATCAGCTCATAGATCTCCGAGCTCATCGAGGTCTCGACGATCCGCAGCAGCTCCGGCGCCTCGATCCAGGCCGGGCCGCCCTCGGGGCAGCCGACGTGAAGGGTGCCGATGCCGCGCTGGTTGTGGGTGGCGATCGGGACGAGCTCGATCACCCGCTCGATTTCCTCGGCGCCGAAGCCGTCGGCGGCGAGGCGTTCGCGGGCCAGCCCGGCGACCATCTCCTGCGCGCAGGGGCAAGCGGTCATCCCCTGGGCCTCGACACCGGTCAGGGTGCGGGTGCCGCGGGCGGAGGCGACGGCGGTGCCGTAGAGGACGTAGATCTCCTGGGTGCTCTTGCCGGTCTCCGGCGTCTGCACCGTCTCCGGGTAGCGCGCGGTGATCGAGACCTCGGCGCGCTCGCCGCCCTGGCGCTCGCGCACCTTCTCGGCGACATGGGCGGCCAGCACCTCGGCCTTGAACGCCTCGCCCAGCACCACCTCGTCGATCGCCTCACCGACGATCTCCTCGAAGCGGGACATGTGGACGCCGGCCTGGCGCGGGTTGAGGTCGACGAAGCACTCGAAGCCGGCGTAGAAAAGGTTCTCGACCCCGTCGGTCTTGACCCGGATCACCTTCTCGACCCCGGTGACGCCAACCCGCGAGAGACTCACCTGCGTAGCGGGCAGGGAAGCTTGGACATCCGGGGCAGCGGGGGTGGCGGTCGGGTGGCTAGCCATCGGCTAACGAATAGTAAGCCACCGAAGGTTTCGCCGATGGAGAGATTTTTCCGCCTATAATCCGGCGCGGTCGGAGCTTCAGGGCCGGCCCCCGGGAACTTGTGGGGAGAGGACGCGCAAGGGCAGTGACCATCGAACCGTTGGAGACCGACGTGATCGAGCGCGATGTGGAGGAGAGCCCGATCGGAGAGATCGAGGAGCTCCGTGGCCTGATCGCGACCGGCCGCGAACGCGGCTACCTCACCTTCGAGGAGATCTCGACCACACTCGAGGAGGTGGAGATCACCAAGGAGCAGGTCTCCCAGCTCCACGCCCACCTGGTCGAGCACGGGGTCGACGTGATCGCCGCCGACGGCGTCAGCGCCTACAAGGCGCAGCGCAGCGGTGAGAGCAGCGGCGCGGCGAAAAAGGAAGAGCTCGACCTCACGATCGAGCCGAGCCTCGACTCGCTGCGGCTCTACCTGCGGGCGATCGGTCAGGTTGACCTGCTGACCGCCCAGCAGGAGGTCGAACTGGCGAAACGGATCGAGCGCGGCGACATGCTGGCGAAGCGGCAGATGGTCGAGGCCAACCTGCGCCTGGTCGTCTCGATCGCGAAAGGCTATTTGGGGCGCGGGCTCAGCTTCCTCGACCTGATCCAGGAGGGCTCGCTGGGGCTGATCCGGGCGGTGGAGAAGTTCGACTACCGCCGCGGCTACAAGTTCTCGACCTATGCGACCTGGTGGATCCGCCAAGCGGTGACGAGGGCGATTGCCGACAAGGCGCGGACGATCCGCATCCCCGTCCACATGGTCGAGAAGCTGAACCGGGTCGCCCACGTCGAACGCCAGCTGGTGCAGAAACTGGGGCGCGAGCCGGAGCCGGCCGAGATTGCCGCCGAGCTGCGCTGGCCGGTCGGCGACGTGCGCGACATCCTTCGCGTCGCCCAGTTGCCGGTCTCGCTGGAGAAACCGGTCGGCGACGAGGACGAATCGGAGCTCGGCGACTTCGTCGCCGACGACGCCGTGCTGGAGCCCTTCGAGGAAGCGAGCGAGCACCTGCAGAAAGAGGGCGTGCGCAGGGCGCTGGAAGCGCTGCCGGAGCGGGAGCGGCAGGTGATCGAACTTCGCTACGGCCTTTCCGGGGCCGAGCCGCTGACCTTGGAGGAAGTCGGCCGCACCTTCGGCGTCACCCGCGAGCGGATCCGCCAGATCGAGAACAACACCCTGAAGAAGCTGAAGCGTTTGCCGGAGGCCCAGATGCTCCGGGAAGCCAGCTGACGACCGTCAGCGGGGCTCGAGCACGTAGACCGTGATCGGGCGGTCGCCGGCGAGCATCTCTTCGTAGTCGTCGAAGCCGGCGTACTGCTGGTTGTGCTTGCGCCAGAGCTCGGCCCGCTCCTCGCCCTCGGCGGCGCGGGCGCGGACGGCGATCCGCTTGCCTCTGATCTCCACCTCGGCTTCGGGATCGGCGTCGAGGTTGAGCGACCAGGCGGGGAGGCGGAGGTTGCCAGCGTTGGTGTTGATGACCACGTAGCGTCCCGCGTCCTCGAGGTAGAGGACCGGCGCGGTGCGCTTCTCACCGGACTTGCGGCCGGTCGTCGTCAGCAGCAGGACCGGCCCTTTCCCGACCCGGCCGCCGAGCCGCCCGCGGCTGGCGCGGTAGAGGGGAACGTTGAGCTTGCCGACCCAGCGCAGCCCGGTCGTTCCGAGGGAATGCGAGAACTTGGACCAGAAGTGGTCGCTCGGCATTGCGCGAGTATTCCATTGCGGCGGGTACAGTGGAGCCGTGGACCAGCCGCATCCCTTCCGCCGCGCCGCCGAAAGCAAGGACCTGGAGCTGCTCAAGGAGACGCTCCGCGAGGACGTCGTCCTCCACAGCCCCGTCCTCTTCCGCGGCTTCGAAGGCCGCGACACGGTCAGCGCCGTCCTCACCCACGTCGCCGCCACGCTCGAGGACCTCACCTACACCGACGAGCTCGCCGACGAGCGCACCGTCGCCCTCCGCTTCAAGGCCCAGGTCGGCGACAAAGAGCTGGAGGGCATCGACTTCCTCGAGCTAGACGAGGACGGCAACGTCGCCGAGCTAACCGTCTTCATGCGCCCCTTCTCGGCCCTGACCGCCTTCAACGAGCAGATGATGGCTCGGCTGGGCGCCGCTGAAGGCTAGGTCTCCTTCAGGGCGAATGGGGGAGGCAGGATTCGAACCTGCGTAGGCATAGCCGCGCGGTTTACAGCCGCGTCCATTTGACCGCTCTGGCACTCCCCCAGCATTGGTGGGGAGCAGATTCTATTGGGCTCGCCGTTTGAGTAGATCAGTGCTTCGAAGGGCGTTCCCCGCTCGACCTCGAACTCGGAGTACTTCGTACCGCCAAGAGAAACCTCTCGCTCCGCCTCGATGCGATCGGCGGGGATGAACCAGCGCCGTCCGTCGCCGACGAGAGCGAACAGGTAGTCGACCTTCGTGGGGTCGAACCTCTTCACCAGGCCGCTCCAGCTGCGGTTGCCGCCGTTGGTTGCGATCGCGACTTTCCAGCGTTCTCCCCCGCACTTGGGGTAGGAACGAAGGGTGGAGGTTTTCACCTGGACTCTGAAGAGCTCTTCGTCCCACTCCGCCATCAGGTCCACGTGCGGGCTGTGGATGGCAGGCACCCAGACGGTGGCGTACTTGCTTGCCAGCCACTCCATCGCTGAGAGCTCGCCGATGTCTCCTTGGACCCGGCGGTTGACCGCTCGCTCGCGGAGGTGGGGACTCCTTCTCGTTCCTGACTCCATGAAACATATTGTCTCAGAGGGTGCAGACGGAAAACTGCGGCCCTCGAGACAAGGGGAACCGACAATCGCTCCCCGGGTCGCTACCGGCGCCGGTACTTGCGGAACGTGTCCTGTACCCAGCGGTAGCCGGGGCGGTTGCTGAGGCTCTCGCGGAAGCGGTCGAAGGCGGGTGGGCGTGGTAGGTCTGGGGAGAGCGGGCCCTCGGCGGGGATGACCACCGGGTAGAAGAGGGAGGCGGCGGTGAGGTCGGCGATGCTGAATTGGTCGCCGACGAGGAACTCGCCGCCGCTGCGCTCTAGCTCGGCGTCGAGGCGGTCCATCGCGGCAACGATCCCGGCGCGAGCGAGCTCGGCGTCTTCGGAGCTGTTGGCGCCCCAGCGCAGGCTGGTGTAGGCGCGGGCGTAGGCACCGACCACCGGCTTCGCCTTGCCGAGCGGTCCCGGCACGCTTTCGGCGGCGACCTCGGCGAAGAGGTCGGGCTCCTGGATCAGCTCGTAGAAGGGCAGCAGGCGCGCGTGCGGACCCAGCTGCTCGTCAAAGTAGTCCTCCAACTCCAGCGCCCGCGTCCGCTCCTCGGGGTCCGCCGGGTAGAGGGGCGGCTCCGGGTAGCGCGCCTCCAGCTCGGCGATGATCGCGGTCGAGTCGCCGATCGTGCGCCCGTCAATCTGCGCCACCGGGAAGGTCGGCTGCGCCCCGCGGGTCAGCCCCAGCGCGATCGGGATGTGCATCCCCGGCAGCGGCGTGCGGCGCGCGTGGTCGACGCCCTTGTACTCCAGCGCCCAGCGTACCTTCTCGCTGAAGTGCGAGACCTCGATCTGCCAGAGGGTCGGCTTCTGCTCGGTTTGCACGGTCATCGCTCGCCTGCCAGCATAAGGCCGTGGCCTTGTTGAGCGATTCGGAGGTGCAGGAGCGACTGGCCGGCCTCTCGGGCTGGGAGCGCGCCGGTGAGGCGATCGAGAAGAGCTTCAAGTGCGGCGACTTCGTCGGCTCGGTCGAGTTCGCCTCGAAGCTGGTCGAGCCGGCCGAGGGCATGAACCACCACCCCGACCTCTCGATCTCCTGGGACACGGTGACGGTGACGATCTCCACCCACTCCGAAGGTGGCCTCACCGCCAACGACTTCGAGCTGGCCGAGAAGATCGACGCCCTGAGCTAGATCCGGCGTGGCGAAGCGGAAGAAGCAGCGGCGAGCGCGCGAGAAGACGCCGACCGTCGACTACACCGACCCCGAGGGCAACGTCCTCACCCTGCGCCAAACGCTGAGCGCCGGCACGATCGCCAAGGTGGGGGAGCCGCCCGCCGGCGACGCCGCCTCGCTGGAGGACGCCTGGCGCCGCCGCTCCGAGGTCCTCTTCGAGCGCCTCGCGGTGCGCTGGGAGATCGCCGGCCTACCGCTTGACGACCAGAAGATGCTGCTCGGCCGCTACCGGATGGCCGACGCCGAGATGCAGCGCTGGGTGCGGCAGACGCTCGCCCAGCACTGTGAGCGCTACATCCCCGAGCTCGCCGGCTAGGGGTCCTGGGATGGCCGAGGAGCTGCGAGTCAACGACCGGCTCTCGCTGCCGCTGGCGGAGGTCGAGCTGCGCACCAGCCGTTCCTCCGGCCCCGGCGGCCAGCACGCCAACGTCACCGCCTCGCGGGTGGAAGCGGTCTTCGAAGTCGAGGCCTCGGCGGCGCTGGACGAGCGCCAGCGGGCGCGCCTGCTGGAGCGGCTGGGGCCGGTGGTGACCGCCGTCGCCCAGGACGCGCGCGGCCAGGCCCGCAACCGCGAGCTGGCGCTGGAGCGGCTGGCGGCAAAGCTCCGCGACGCGCTACGGGTGCGCCGCCAGCGCCGCCCGACCAAGCCCACCCGCGCCTCCCGCCGGCGCCGCCTCGAGCAGAAGCGACGGGCCGGCGAGCGCAAGCGCGGTCGCCGGCCGCCATCGCCCGACGAATAGGCCCGGCTAGGACGCCGGCAGGTCGTCGGGCAGCGGCACCTCTTGCGGCGGCTTGCCCTCTCCGCCCTCATCCCAGCTGCTCCAGGCGCGGCCGTCCCGCCCCTCGTGCTCGCCGGAGCCGCCGAGGGCGAGCAGCACCGTCCTCGCCCCCGATTCGTTGACCAGCTGCCGCCTCACCGCAGGGCCGACCCGCACCAAATCGTTCTCTCCCAAGACCCTCGGCTCGCCCTCGACCAGCAGCGTCAGCTCTCCCTCCAGCACCAGGTAGACCTCCTCCTGGCGCTCGTGTCGATGGATCCGCCCACGCTGACCCGGCTGGAGGGTGACCAGGTTGATCCCAAAGCTGGTGACCCCGAGCTCGCGCCGGAGGCGCTGGAAGCGATCGGCGTCGAGGTCGATCTTCGCGAAGCTGACTTCGTCGGACATGCGCAGCCGAGCTTAGTCTCAGGTTTGACGAACAGGGCCGAAAGGGAGAGGATCGACACATGCTGGGCAGCAACAAGGCAGTCAGCGGCTTCGCCGTCAACGACATGAAGCGGGCGGCGGAGTTCTACGGAGGGACGCTTGGGCTGGAGGTCGAGGAGCTCGACCAGCAGCACGGGGTCTCGAGGCTGCGTCTGACCGACGGCTACGACGTGCTGATGTACCTCAGCGCCGACATGACCCCGGCCAGCTACACCATGCTCAACTTCGAAGTCGACGACATCGACGCGGCGGTCGACGAGCTGGGCGAACGCGGCGTCGTCTTCGAGCGCTACGAGGGCTTCCAGCACGACGAGAACGGCGTCGTCCGCGGGCCGGGACCGCAGATCGCCTGGTTCAAGGACCCCTCGGGGAACATTCTCAGCGTGCTGCAGCAACCGTAGGCGCGCGCACCAGCCCGTTGCGGTCGACCGTGACCACGGGCAGGTCGCTGGGCCACATCGCCAGCGTCGCCGTCAGGCCGAGGAGCATCAGGCCGGCGGAGACGTAGGTGCCGGCCTCGACGTCATAGCTGGAGTCGAGGCTGCTGACCTTGGCGACGAGGATCACCAGGCCGGCGACCCAGAGCAGCGCCGCGAGCACGAGCCGGGCGCGGAACAGCCGTTTCAGCGTGACCTGGCGCGCCTGCCCCAGCACCAGCGGCAGCGTCACCAGGATCAGGACCGGGCCGACGAGGAAGCCGGTGTCGATCTTGACCGTCTGCAGCGGGTTGCTGGCGAGGTCGAAGAGGGCGGAGCGCCCCCACCAGGTGAAGGCGGTCCCGAGCAGTCCGACCAGCAGCAGCACCGCGCAGATCGCGGCGACGTCGCTCGCCAGTCGCACCCGCCGATTCGGGGCGTAGGCCTCGCGCAGCTGTCCCTCCTTCGGCCCGTTCGCGTCCATGTAGCCAACCTAGTCGGCCCACGAGGCACCGCATCGGCATTCGACCGCTGAGCTTCGGGCGGCGACTACTGACGCAGGAAGATCCGTCGCACTCGGCGGCTCAGCCGCCAGGTCCGGGTCGACTCGATTCCGCTCAGGTGAGCCCTTAGAGCCGCCGCCTCGGCGACGGTCGCGACATGGAGCTCTCTCAGTTCTTTCAGTTCCGGCTCCAGCTCCTCGCGCCGCAGCCACTCGGCAGTGGCCTGGGTGCGAACCGCCCGCCCGATCGTCGCCTCTAGCAGCGCTCGCCCCTTGGCGGTGGCCAAGGTTGCGCGCCACTTCTCCAGCTCGGCCCGCCTCCGCTCGTGAGGCCATTCATCTCGTCCGCCCAGGTAGGAGGGGAACTGGAGCGCGGTGACGCGCGGGGCGGTCGCCGCCCGCACCCAGGGTTCGGTCAGGAACTGCTGCCACATGTAGTGGTCGGGCCAGCGTTCGGGAGGAGTCGTGCGCCAGCCGTGCGGAAGCCGACGGTAAGCGGCGACGGTGTGGGCGGTTCCGGTCAGCGAGACGACGTTTCTGTCGGGCCGAAGCACCCAGGCGCGGCAGGCGGGGGAGGAGAGGTCGGCGAAGATGTGGTGCCAGGTGCCGTCCGCTTCGAGGTGCCCGTTCTGGCTGTGGGCGAGGTCGGCCTCCGCCAGTTGCTCCCGCATCGAGGCGACGTGCTCGGGCAGCAGCAGGTCGTCGTCGCAGAGGTAACAGACGATCTCCGCCGCGGTGCCCTCGATCGCGGTGCCGCGGTGGACCTCGCCGTGGTTCGGGCCCTTGGGCAGGTCGAGGAAGCGCACCCGTTCGTCCTCGCGCAGCAGGCCGGCGGCGACTTCGCGGGTCTCCTCGCCGACGCCGTCGCCGACGATCAGCACCTCGATCTCCGCCACCGTCTGCTCCAGCGCCGAGCGCACCGCGAGGTCGAGCGTCGCCGGGTGGTCGTGCGTCGGCACCAGCACCACCGCAACCGGGCGGGCGCTCATCGCTCTGCCTCGGGCACGGTGACGCCGCCGTAGCCACCGGTCTTGCCGGAGATCTCCTTCGCCGGGTTGCCGACGACCACCTGGCCGGCGGGGACGTCGCGCACGACCACTGCGCCGGCGCCCACCACCGCGTTCGGCCCCACGCTGACGCGGGGAGCGCAGACGGCGCCGGCGCCGACGAAGGCACCGCGCCCGATCGTCACATGGCCGGCGAGCACGCAGCCCGGCCCCAGGGTCGCGTAGTCCTCGACGAGGTTGTGGTGGCCGATCGAGGCGGACCGGTTGACGTGCGCGGAGCGCCCGAGCGCCGTGCCCCCGGCGATCACGGCGGCGGCATTGACGATCGAGCCCTCGCCGACCCGGGCGGTCCTGGCGACAACCGCGGTGGGGTCGAGCAGGGCCGGGAACGAGCGGAAGCCGAGCGAGCGGGCCTCCGCCTCGACCGCGAAGCGGTGGCCGGGGGTGATGAGCGGGATCGCGACGGGCAGACCCAGCTGATCGGGCGAGAGCTCCGCGGGAGAGAGGACGGGAGCGCCAATCGCCTCCTCATCGATCTCGCCAAGAGCGCGCTCGTCCGCTGGCAGGTTGTCGACCAGCGCCTCCATCTCATCCCCCTGCCGCCAGATCGTCTCTGCCACCTCGAGTGCGTACGGCGTCCGGCAGGCGAAGATGATCCAGCGCGCCATGGCCCCGGGTCAGTTGGCGTGCAGGTCGAGTGCCCGCGGAGCGTCGCTTGCAACGCGGGCCGGCTGCAGCCCGAAGCGGCGGCGGGCTTCGGCCGGCGAGGCCAGCGGCCGCCCCGCCAGCTTCGCCGCCTCGGCGGCCAGGAGGACGGCATCGACGTTGCCCCAGCGTCCGTCGCCGTCGCCGCGGGGGTTGTCCTCGAGGCCGGTGCGGACGTTGCCGTCCATGATCGCCGCGGCGATCGTCATCGAGCGCTGGAAGACGCCCACTCCGGCCGCGGCCCACTCCGCCTGCGGCGGCAGCTTCTCGACGATCCGCGCCAGGTCGCCGACGAAAGCCGGGCTCGAGCCCATCGAGCCGAGCAGGATGTTGACCACCGGCCGATCGGGAACCAGGCCGCGTTCGGCGAGGGCGTGGAGCGTGTTCACCATCCCCGGCTCGAAGACCTCGAACTCGGGCCGCACCCCGAGCTCCGCCATTCGCTCCAGCAGACCGACGATCGTCTTCGGCGGGTTGGCGCTGACCGAGTTGGGGAAGTTGAAGGAGCCGAGCGTCAGGCTCGCCAGATCCGGGCGCAGGGCCTCCTCGAGTTCGAGGCCGACCATGCGAGCGGCGGGATCGGGATCGACGCGGCTGCTCGTCGTCACGCAGATCGCCAGCTCGGGCGCCTCTTCGCGGATCGGCGTAATCGCCCGCTCGTAGAGGTCGCGCCGGTGAACAGGCGCCCCTTCCTCGTCGCGGACGTGGAGGTGGACGACGGTGGCGCCGGCCTCGGCGCAGGCGATGGCGTCGGCGGCGATCTCCTCCGGGCCGATCGGGACCAGCGGGTTATCGACCTTGCCAGGCACCGCGCCGGTGAGGGCGGCGTTGACGACCATCGGCCGGTACCCCTCCAGCGGCGGTGGCGCCCAAGGGCGGCGGCGAGCGCTGTGACGTTCTCCCATCAACGATGGGCGCGGGTGGTTTCGAACCACCGACCTCTCGCGTGTGAAGCGAGCGCTCTCCCACTGAGCTACGCGCCCGGGAGAGGGGGAGTCTAAAGCGCTAACCGACCAGGCCGGGCTGGGGCAGCGGGCCCTCTCCCTCGGGGAACGGGCCGCTTGGCTCGGGCCGCTGCGAATCGTCTTCGAGCGCGTCCTTGCGCAGGGCCATGCCGATGAAGGGATAGATCAGGGTCGAGAGCATGGCGGCGCCTACCAGGCCGGCGGCGGTCGAGGGGCGCATGTGCCCGTCCTCGATCGCGATCGTCGTAATCGCCACCACCAGCGGCAGCTCGGTGGCGCAGTAGAAGGCGAGGGCGGCGCGGTCGCGGAGGTCGAGGATGCCGCGGTAGAGCAGCAACGCCGGGATGCCGCGGACGACGAGGAAGAGGACGAAGAAGAGCACCAGCTTGCCAAGCGCGGCTGCCGAGCCGAGGGCGGCGAGGTCGAACTCGATGCCGCTGGTGACGAAGAAGAAGGGGACGAAGAAGCCGAAGCCGACCGCGGTCAGCTTCGACTCGAAGATCGCCAGCTCGTGGCCCTTCAGCGCCAGCCGGGTAATCATCCCGGCGACGAAGCCGCCGAGGAGGACGTCGAGGCCGAGGTTGCTCGCCAGCAGCACCAAGCCGAAGACCAGCACCACCGTCACCCGCACCGCCAGCTGGCTGCTCGCCTCGAAGGTACGTTCCAGCGCCGGGATGCCGCGCCAGGCGAAGCGCACCGAGACCAGGGCGAGGGCCAGAGCGAGGGCGACGAAGGCGAGCAGGATCACCGACTCGTGCAGCGGGTTGGTGGTCGAGAGCACCAGCGTCACCAGCAGGATCGGGCCGAACTCGCCGGCGCCGCCGGCCGCCAGCAGGTAGGTCCCGAAGCGGGTCTTCAGCTCGCCGTTGTCGCGGAGGATCGGGATCAGCGTCCCGATCGCCGTCGTCGCCATCGCCGAGCCGGTGTAGAGGAAGGAGACCACCACCCCGGCGGCTGCCAGCAAGCCCCCGATCCCGTAGGCGAGGACGATCGACATCAGCCACCCCAGCGCCCCGAGCTCCATCGGCCTGCCCTTGATCCGTTCGAAGTCGATCTCGTAGCCGGCGAAGAAGAAGAGCATCCCCAGTCCCAGGTTGGAGAAGAATTCGATGAAGTCGCCCGGGTGGGCGAGGCCGAAGACGTGGGGCCCGATCAGGATTCCCAGCAGCAGCTCCAGCACCACCACCGGCGGCGCGAAGCGTTTGGGGACGACGGCGACGGTGACCGCCGCCAGCGCCGCGACGACGACGATCGCGAAGAAGGAGCCGGTGTCGACCGTGGTCGCGGCGGTGGGCAGAGCGGTCAAGGCGGCCCCATCCTACGGCCGGGCCGGGTAGGATCACCAGTGGACCGTGCTAGGCGGGGAATCAGCGGTGCCTTGTAACCCGAAATCCGCTTAGCGGGGCCGACTACCGTTCTGAGGAACTGGCCGTCGGGGTCAGTGCGTCGCAGCGGCGTTGACGGCCGGGTCCTGCGCGACGTGGGCACGCGAATCAGGTCAGGTCCGGAAGGAAGCAGCCTTAAGCGGATGCCGCGGGTGCCGCAGGAGAGCCCGGCCCGAGCTCTAAGCGACGAACACGCCCGGTGACTTCGTTTCGAAGGCGGGTGCACGGTCCATATGCAAATTGTCTCCGGTATGCGGAGACAATTTGTCACTGGCGCTGGTCAGTCGATCAGGCGCTTGCGCATCTGGTGGATCGCGACGCGCCAGGTGAGGAGCGCGAAGCCGACGAGGAAGGCGAAGCGCAGCAGGTCGGTCCACTCGTAGCCGAAGGCCCCGCCGCGGACCAGTTCGACCAGCTGGTGCAGGGGGTTGACCTGGGCCACCACCTGGAAGCCCTGGGGCAGCCCTTCGATCGGGAAGAAGGTGCCGGCGACAAGGAAGAGCGGGGTCACGAACAGCGCCGTGACGTAGTTGAACTGGTCGATCTTGGCGACCGTCGCCGCCATCGCCACCCCGAAGCCGGCGAAGCCGAGGGCGGTGACGAAGCAGAAGAGGGGCGTCAGCAGCATCCCGGGCGCCGGCGGCAGCCCGAAGGCGATCGTCACCAGCAGCGGCACGCAGCCGTAGGTGCCGGAGCGGATCCCGATCCAGAGCATCTCGGCGGTGACCAGCTCCTCGACGTCGACCGGGGCGGCGAGGATCGCGTCGTAGGTGTTTTGGAAGCGGTGCTTGACGAAGGTGCCGAACATCGCCGGCAGGGCGCTGGAGAAGATCACCGCCGTCGCCACCATGCCGGTGCCGACGAACTCGATGTAGGGGACGCCGTTGACTTCGTCGACCAGGGTCGCGCTGAGGCCGAGGCCGAAGGCGAGCAGGTAGACGAGCGGTTCCATCACGCTGGAGAAGGTCGTCCCCTTCCAGTAGGTGCGGAAGTTGGCGACCTCGCGGCT
>DASSNA010000191.1:0-7529 GCA_035688445.1 Solirubrobacterales bacterium
ACGGTCCCCTCGGCCTCGGCGGCGGTCCCGCCCGGCTTGGCCCGGGAGCGGGTTACGTGGATGCGCTCGGCGGTCTCGCTCATCGACTCACCTGAGCGTAGCGTTCGGCGCTTCCAGCCCGAGCTCGGCGAGCGCGGTGGGGACGGGATCGCGGTCGAACACCTCCGCGTAGCGGGCGACGATGGCATCGGCGAAGGCGCCCAGGTCCTGCTCGGCGCCGAGCTCGCGCGAGAGCGAGGTCATCCCCACCCCCTCGATCCCGCACGGCACCACCCACTCGAACGGCTGCAAGTCGTTGTTGACGTTGACGGCGAGACCGTGCGTAGTGACGCCGCGGCTCACATGGAGCCCAATCGACCCGATCTTGCGCGCCTCTGCACCCGCTGACGGGCCGATTTCCGGTTGCATAGACCGGTTTTCGTCCCGTCGGCCGCGTTGGGGGACCCAGACGCCGGTGAGGTTCTCGATCGTGCGCGCCTCTACGCCGAACTCGCCTAGCGCCTCGATCATCACGCGCTCCAGGCCGCGCACATACATATGGACGTCGTCGCCGTACGCCCCGAGGTGGACGATCGGGTAGGCGACCAGCTGACCGGGGCCGTGGTAGGTGACGAGGCCGCCGCGGTCGGTGTCGCGCACTTCGATCCCCTGCGCCTCGTACCAGGCAGCCCCCATCGGCAGCTCCTGCGGCTGCGAGCGCCGCCCGCGCGTGTAGACCGGCGGGTGCTCGAGCAGCATCAGCACGTCCGGGACCTCGCCCCGCTGGCGCTGCGCCTCCAGCTGCCGTTGCAGCTCGCGCGCCTCCTCGTAGGGGACGAGCCCGCAGCGCACGACGAGGATGTTTTCGGCCATTCACGAATCCTTGCAGGAGCCCGCCCTATGCTTTGGGCGCCCCCTGCCCATGGTCCACTCCAAGCCTCTTCGCCCCGAATGGCTCCCGGCCGTGGCGCTCAGTTCGGCGCTGGCGCTGGCGATCCTGATCTGGAGCCCGCCCGTCGGGGACCTCGCCGCGCAGGTTTTCCGCACCGAGCTCTTCCAGCAGGCCGGCCTCGCGATCTGGAACGGCAGCTGGTACGGCGGCCACTACACCCTCACCTACAGCGTCCTCTTCCCACCGCTGGCCGCGCTGCTCGGCCCGCAGGTGGTGGGGTTGCTCGCGGTCGTCGCCTCCTCCTACCTCTTCGACCGCCTGGTCCGCGACCGCTGGGGGACCGAGGCGCGCTGGGCGACCCTCTGGTTCGCCGCCGGCGTCGTCACCCTGATGGCCGACGGCCAGCTCACCTTCGCCCTCGGCGTCGCCTTCGCGCTCGGCTCGCTCCGCTGCCTGCAGCTCGGCCGCGGGCCGCTAGCGATCGCCGCCGCGGCCGCCTGCCCGCTTGCCAGCCCCGTCGCCGGCGCCTTCCTCGCCGGCATCGTCCTGGCGGGCGCGCTCGAACCCGGTCGCCGGCCCAACCGCCTCGCCCTCGGCGTCGGCGCCCTGGCGCTGGCCCTCACCGTGGCGCCGAACCTCGCCTTCCCCGAAGCCGGCCAGTTCCCCTTCGCTGCCTCCTCCTACATCGCGATCCCCGCCTGGTGCCTCGGTGCCCTAATCCTCACCCAGGGCGTGCGACGGGAGGAGCGGCAGCTGCGCCGGGTGATCGTCGGCTACATGCTCGCCTCGACCCTGATCTGGCTGATGCCGAACGCCCTCGGCGGCAACGCCGTCCGCCTCGGCGCCCTCTTCGGCGGCCCGGTCCTCGCCGCGGTCCTACTGGCGCGCCGCCCGCGCCCGGCCGTCCCCACATGGATCTTCGCCCCGGTCCTGGTGCTGGCGATCGCCGGCAGCCTCTACTGGCAACTGACCGCGAGCGTCGCCCAGATCGCCCGCTCGGTCGGCGACCCCTCGACCAGCTCCGCCTACTTCGAACCCGCGGCGCATTGGCTACGCGACCACGGGGCCGAGGGGACGCGGATCGAGGTGCCGCCCACCGCCAACCACTGGGAGTCGGCCTACCTGGCGCCGAAGTTCGAGCTCGCCCGCGGCTGGCTGCGCCAGCTCGACACCACCCGCGACGACCTCTTCTACGACGAAAAGGAGCTGACGCCGGCCACCTATGGCGCCTGGCTGCGCTCCAACGCGATCTCCTACGTCGCCCTCCCGGACGCGCCGCTCGACTACTCCTCCCAGGTGGAGCGCCGGCTGATCCTCGGCGGCCTCCCCTACCTGACGCTGCGCTTCCGCTCGCAGCACTGGCGGATCTACGAAGTGGGGGACCCGAAGCCGCTCGTCGCCCCGCTCGGCACCGCCGCGGCGCAGACCCTCTGGTTCGGCCGCCAGGGCTTCGCCCTTGACGTCGCTCACCCCGGCGAGTTCCTCGTCCGCGTCAACTTCACCCCTTACTGGTCGATCTCACACGGCTCCGGCTGCATCATCCGCCACGGCGACTGGACCGTCGCCCGCGCCTCCCGTCCCGGCATCTTCCGCGTCTCCGCCGACTTCTCCCTCGGCCGGGCATGGAATGCGGTGACGGGCGCTCGCAAAACCTGCTGACTACAAATCGTCTCCGGTATGCGGGGACAATTTGTAGGTCGACTAAGGCTGACCGGGCGGCAGGCCGGCGTCGCGCATCGCCAGCGCGAACTTGGCGAATTCCTCCTGGAAGTCATGGAGTTCGAGCGGGTGCCCGGCGCCGTCGAAGGAAGCCGACGGCTCCTTGTGACCCGCCCGCCGTTCGCGCCGCGCCGCTTTGCGCCACGCGGACATTTCTTCGTGCAGCTGATCGCGCGCTTCCAGGTCGGTCCGCGGCTCCGCCTCCAGCAGCATCCCGAGGTGGGGTGCCCCCTGCACGCGTTCGGGCATCGCGCTGATCGCGTGCTCGGGGTTCGCGGCGAAGCGGCGCAGGACGGTTGAGATCAGGCTCGTGTGCTCGAGCGTCTCATGGCAGACGGTCTGGCTCACCCGCGGCCCCACCACCATCGCCGGCACCCTCACGCCCAGCGTCTTGTAGCCGGAGCGGTCGCTCACGGCCGGCGGGGCGACGTGGTCGTAGAAGCCCCCGTGCTCGTCGTAGACGATGACCAGCACGGTGTCCTCCCAGTTCGGGCTGCTGGCCAGCGCCTCGTAGATTTCGAGCACCAGCGCCTGCCCCGCCTTCACGTCCGAGGGCGGATGGTCGTCGTTGGAGCTCGTCTCGTTGACGCTGAGGTCGATGAAGTTGGGGTCGATCCAGGAGACGTCGCGCAGCTCCCCCTTGGCGGCGTCGTCGAGGAAGCTGTCATGGGTGACGATCGCCGTCTCCGCTGCCTCGGTCTCCCAGCTGATCTTCTTGCGGTTGAAGTAGGCGAAGTTGTCGCGCTTGATGTGGCGGAAGTCGCGGTAGTAAGCATCGGCGGCACGCAGCGTGGCGGGATCGTGGGAGTACCAGCGCCACTGCGAGTCGTGCAGCTGCCGGGTGAACGCCTCGACCTCGAAGATCGGCGCCCCGGAGATTTTCCCGATCGCCGGGATCCCCTTCACGTCCTTCAGCAGCTCGCTCAGCAGCCCTGGCTTGTGGCCGATCGAAGGCGCCTCCCGCCCGGCCAGCGAGTAGAGACGATTGGGCCAGGTGTCGCCCGGGATCGAGGAGTGCCAGCGGTCGCAGACGCAGAAGTTGTGGGCGAGGTGCCGGTAAACGGGCAGATGCCCAGCGCCGAAGTGGCCCATCGGCACCTTCAGGAACTCGGGCGGGAGCTCCACCGGGTTTCCGTTCTCGTCCTTGCGGGTGTGGGCGAAGTTCTTGACGAAGCCGCCGTTGTCGTCTTTCAGCTGGCTTTCGACGCAGCTGGGAGAGTGGCAGGGGTCGAGGATCTTCGCCTTGTGCCCCGGCGGTACCGGCGGCAGGGTTTCGCCCGAGCCCCATTCGAAGGGTTTGTATTCACGCTTCTCGGCGTCGAAGTTCGCTTTCGCGGAGCCGATCCCGTCGACGTCGAGTCCTTCGTTCTGGAGAAAGCCCAGCATCTGGTCGAAGGAGCGGTTCTCCATCATCAGCACGACGATGTGCTTGATGTCCTGCAGGCGCCGCAGCGCCTCGTCGTCGCTGACTTGTTCGTCGCGAGGGGGATCGGGGGGCGGAATCACCTTCCTCCCCCTTGGGGAGGGTCGGTTCGTCGGGCCTCTTCCTCGGCCGCAACGCTTGCGTCGCGGAGTTCCTTGGCGATTTTCGGATCTAAGTCGCCCTTCTTCTCGCGCTCATCGATCTCGTCGTTGAGGCGGTCGACCTTGCTTTCTTTGACTCGCACCTCGTTCTCCGCGACCGCAGCCTCCTTCTGCTTCTCGCCGGCGTGTTCCGAGGCTGCAGCAGCACTGTTAGCGGACGCCTTGATCCCGAGGTAGGCGCTGACCGTTGCCGAAATGATCCCAAATGCCGACGTGGTGATCGCGACAATCGAGTCCTTGTTCCCGCTGCCGAGAAAGCTGACGGTGACAATCGCGAGGGCCACCACGGCGACGACGCCGGTCACCACGGCGATTAAGCCGGTTTTCGTGCGGAGGTTTTCCGCGTTCGTGGGCTGCATGCCCGTGCTCATGTACTGGACCCTCGCAGACAAGAGATATCTACACAGAGGTTTTTAATAATTAGGCAGGTTTTGAGGCAAAGTCCTACCTATAAAGGAGGAGAAAAAGAGTCCGAAGAGGTTTAGGCAGCGCCTGCGAGAGTCGCCAGCGCCGCGCTCACCACATGCTCCTCATGCGGGATCGCCGCTTGCTCCAGGCGCCGCGAGTAGGGCATATGGACGTCGGCGCCGGTGACGCGCTGGACCGGGGCGTCGAGGTAGTCGAAGGCTTGCTCGGTTATCAGGGTCGCGAGGTTGGCGCCGACGCCGCCGTGCGGCCAGCCCTCCTCGACGATCACCGCCCGGTTCGTCTTGCGGACCGAGGCGAGGATCGTGTCGAGGTCGAGCGGGCGCAGCGTGCGCGGGTCGATCACCTCCGCCTCGACGCCGTGCTCGCTCGCCAGCTTCTCCGCCGCCGAGGTGGCCACCTGCGCCATCTTCAGCACGCCGATGATCGTCACGTCGCCGCCCTCGCGCCGCACCGCCGCTTCGCCGAAGCGCAGCGGTAACTCGTCGCCGTCGGGCACCTCGCCGCGAACGCCATAGAGGCTCTCGTGCTCGATGAAGATCACTGGGTTGGGGTCGCGGATCGCCGCCTTCAGCAGCGCCTTGCCGTCGGCTGGGGTTGAGGGGCAGGCGACCAGCAGCCCCGGCACCTGCAGGAAGAGCGACTCGAAGCTGTGGGAGTGAGTGGGCCCGAGTTGGTGGCCGCCGCCGCCCGGCATCCGGATCACCATCGGCACCTGCGCCTGGCCGTTGAACATGTAGGGGATCGCGGCGGCGTGGTTGACGATCTGGTCCAGCGCCAGCAGGCTGAAGTTGACCGTCATCAGCTCGACGATCGGCCGCAGCCCGTTCATCGCCGCGCCGATGCCGGCGCCGACGATCGTGTTCTCGGAGATCGGCGTGTCGCGCACCCGCCGCTCGCCGAACTCGTCGAGCAACCCTTCGGTCACCTTGAAGGCGCCCTGGAAGACGGCGACGTCCTCGCCCATCACGAAGACCGACTCGTCGGCGCGCATCTCCTCGGCCATCGCGTCGCGCAGCGCCTCTCGCATCCGCAACTCTGCCATCAGTCCCCGCCCTCCGGCCGCACTTCTTCGGGCTCGTCGGCTACCTCGCGCTCGGCCGCGACCCGCGGCTCGACCCCCTCCTGCGCGTCGCCGTGCGTCGCTGGGTTGGGGCGCTCGCCCGTCGGCTGCTCGGCGTAAGCGGCGCCGGCCTCGGCCAGCTCGCGCGCCGCCGCCGGCATTTCGTGCTCGTGCTCGCCGCGATGCGGCTCGGGGCTGCGCTCGTCGACCGCGTACCAGCCGCCCCGCTGGGTGCGGGCGTAGAGGCCTTCGTACATCGTGTCGAGCGCCGGTTCCGGCGAAGCCTCGGCGAACTCGACCGCCGCTTCGACCTCCTTGTCGGCCGCCTCACGCGCCTGCCCGACCTCGCGTTCGCCCAGAACCCCGGCCGCAACGCAGCGCTTCGCAAAGGCCTCGATCGGGTCTTTCTCGCGCCACTCCTCGACCTCCTCGCGCTCGCGATAGACCTCGGGGTCGGCGGCGGAGTGGCCGCGGTAGCGGTAGGTGAAGGCCTCCAGCAGCGTCGGTCGCTGCTCCTCGCGCGCCTGGCGAATCCCCTCGGCGACTCCCTCGCGCACCGCCATCACGTCCATCCCGTCGACCCGCGTCCCCGGGATCCCGTACCCCTCCGCCTTCTTCGAGAGGTCGGTCTGGGCCGAGTGGCGCTCGACCGCCGTCCCCATCCCGTAGAGGTTGTTCTCGACCAGGAAGAAGAGCGGCAGCTTCCACAGCGCCGCCAGGTTCATCGTCTCGCCGAAGTTGCCGGTGTTGGAGGCGCCGTCGCCGAACATGCAGACGGTGACCGCGTCTTCGCCCTTGTACTGGGAGGCGAGGGCGAGGCCGGCTGCGATCGGCAGGTTGCCGCCGACGATCCCGTAGCCGCCCATGAACCGCTTCTCGGCGTCGAAGATGTGCATCGAGCCGCCGCGACCGCCGCTGGTGCCGTCGACCCGGCCGAAGAGCTCGGCCATCACCCGCTTCGGCTCGGTGCCGCGGGCGATCGCGTGGCCGTGGGTGCGGTAGGTGCCGATCAGGAGGTCTTCCTCACGCATCACCGAGGTGGTGCCGACAATCGTCGCCTCCTCGCCGATCGCCAGGTGGAGGAACCCGCCAGCTTTGGCCCGCTGGTACTGGCGCCCCGCCTCCTCCTCGAAGCGGCGGATCAGCGCCATCCGCGCGAGCAGCTCGTAACAGGTGGCGGCGTCAGGCAGATCAGCCATCGGGGTCACATTAGCTAGGCGCGACCTGCCGCCTCCACCGCGTCCTCGAGGCGATCGTCACCCCAGAAGACCTCGTCACCGACGACCACCGCGGGGACGCCTTCGACGCCGAGGTTGCCGGCGCGGTCGGTCGCCTCCCGCAGCCCGCTTTTCACCACGTCGGTTTCGACCGCTTTCAGCAGCGCCCGCGGGTGCAGCTCGCAGGCGGCGCCGGCGATCGCGACGTTGTCGATGTCGCTGAGGTCACGGCCGGCGGCGAAGGCCTGGCGGAAGGCGGAGAGGGAGAAGGCGATCGTGCGCCCAGTCTGCTTGGCGAAGGTCGCGGCCCGCATCGCCACCAGCATGTTGCCGGGCCAGGGTTTGGGCCAGGCGAGCGGCGGCAGCCCGTAAGCAGCCGCGCGCCGCTCGATCTCCGCCATCCCCTCGGCCCGCGCCGGCGTCTCTCCCCACGACCCCCGCTCGAAGCGCCGGAACAACCCCCCGAGCAGAATCGGCTGCCACTCCGGCTGCTCCAGCTCCGCCTCGGCAAACAGCCCGCTGATTCGCTCGGCGGAGAGATAGGCGTAGGGCGACCCGAGGTCGTAGTAGAAGGTGGCGCGCGCGCTCACGCCTAAGCGTGGATGGGCCAGCCGTCGACCGCGCGCGCGGCGTCGAGGATCGCCTCGGA
>DASSNA010000192.1:0-11997 GCA_035688445.1 Solirubrobacterales bacterium
GGGGCGGGCTCTGAGCATCCCGGGCGCCGAGATCGCCCGTCGCCACCTCGGCAAACCGCTGCCCAACGCGGCGCTGCTCGGCGGCTTCGCCGCCCTCACCGGCCAGCTCCAGCTCGCCCCCGTCCAAGACGCGATCCGCGAGCGCTTTCCCGGCTCCGCCGGCGCGGCCAACGCCGCCGCCGCGGCCGAGTGCTTCGAGCTAGTCCGCGACCAACTTGCCGCCCAACTGGAGGCCACCCATGCTTAGGCAGATCGAGGGTTCCGCCGCGGTCGCCGAGACCGTCGCCCGCTGCCGCCCCGAGGTCGTCTGCGCCTACCCGATCTCCCCCCAGACCCACATCGTCGAGGGCCTCTCCGACCTCGTCCGCCGCGGCGACCTGCACCCCTGCGAGTACATGACCGTCGAGTCCGAGTTCGCCGCCCTCTCGGTCTGCATCGGCGCCTCCGCCACCGGCGCCCGTACCTACACCGCCACCGCCAGCCAGGGCCTGCTCTACATGGCCGAGGCCCTCTACAACACCTCTGGCCTCGGCCTGCCGATCGTGATGACCGTCGCCAACCGGGCGATCGGCGCCCCGATCAACATCTGGAATGACCACAGCGACACGATGTCCCAGCGCGACTGCGGCTGGCTGCAGCTCTACGCCACCGACAACCAGGAGGCGGCCGACCTGCACGTGCAGGCGTTCCGCCTCGCCGAGCAGCTCTCGCTGCCGGTGATGGTCTGCATGGACGGCTTCATCCTCACCCACGCCTACGAGCGGGTCGACGTGCCGGAGGCCGAACAGGTCGACGCCTTCCTGCCGCCGTTTGAGCCGCGCCAGCTGCTCGACCCCGCCGAGCCGATCACGATCGGGGCGATGGTCGGCCCCGAGGCCTTCGCCGAGGTCAAGTACCTCGCCCACGCCAAGCAGCTGCAGGCGCTCGACGCGATCCCCGCCGTCGCGGCCGAGTTCGAGGTGGCCTTCGGCCGCCCCGCCGGCGGTCTCGTCCGTGGCTACCGCACTGAGGACGCGGAGACGATCGTCGTCGCCCTCGGCTCGGTCCTGGGGACGATCGAGGACACGATCGACGAGCTGCGCGAAGAAGGTATGCCGATCGGCGCCCTCGCACTCAAGACCTTCCGGCCCTTCCCGATGGAGGCGGTGCGCACAGCCCTGGCCGGCGCGCAGCGCGTCATCGTGCTGGAGAAGGCGCTCGCGGTCGGCCGCGGCGGCATCGTTGCCGCCGACGTGGGGATGGCGCTCGCCGGACTCGACCTTCCCGTCCATACCGTGATCGCCGGCCTCGGCGGTCGGGCGATCACCGGCGCCTCCCTTCGGCGCCTCTTCGAGGATGCGAGAGCGGGGCGGCTGCAGCCGCTCGAGTTCCTCGACATGGACTGGGACCGCGTGGGGGCGGAGTTGCGGCGCATGGCCGATAGCGCCCGCAGCGGCCCCCACGCGGAGAACATCCTGCGCGAAATCGGCCTTGTTGCCGGGAGGCCGCAGTGAGCTCCAACGGCCACCACCAGCGCATCCGCTTCTACCAAGTCGGCAGCAATGCCGTCGGCAACCGCCTGCTCGACCCCGAGCAGCGCACCGTCCAAGCCCGCATGGACCGCTCCAACACGCTCACCTGCGGCCACCGCGCCTGCCGCGGCTGCGGCGAGGCGCTCGGCGCCCGCTACGTGCTCGACGCGGCGAAGCGCGCCAGCGGCGACAAGCTGATCGCCGCCAACGCGACCGGCTGCCTCGAGGTCTTCTCGACCCCCTTCCCCGAGTCCAGCTGGCAGCTGCCCTGGATCCACTCGCTGTTCGGCAACGCCCCCGCGGTCGCCTCCGGCATCGCCGCCGCCCTCCGCGCCAAGGGCCGCGAGGACGTCCGGGTGATCGGCCAGGGGGGCGACGGCGGCACCGTCGACCTCGGCTTCGGCTGCCTCTCGGGGATGTTCGAGCGCGGCGACGACGTGCTCTTCGTCTGTTACGACAACGAGGCCTACATGAACACCGGCGTGCAGCGCTCCGGCGCTACCCCGCCGGCCGCCCGCACCGCCAACACCAAGCCGATCGGCGAGCACCCCGGCAACGAGTTCGGCCAGGGCAAGGACATGCCGCTGCTGGCGATGGCGCACCGCATCCCCTATATCGCCACCGCCACCGTCGCCGACCAGCACGACCTCGAGGCCAAGGTGGAGACGGCGATGGAGATCCGCGGCGCTCGCTACCTCCACGTCTTCGTCCCCTGCCCGCTCGGGTGGGGCTCGGAATCCCAGGACACGATCAAGCTGGCGCGGCTGGCGAAGGAGACTGGCCTCTTCCCCGTCTTCGAGGCCTGCGACGGCGACGTGATCGCGGTCTCGAAGATCCGCCACCAGGTCCCGGTCGAGGAGTACCTGAAGCTGCAGCGCCGCTACGCCCACCTCTTCGGCGAGCACGGCCGCCCCGACATCGTCGCCCGCCTGCAGGCCCAGGCCGACCGCAACATCGCGATGTACGGGCTACTCAACGAGGAGCCCTCGTGAGCGCCAAGCCCTACGCGATCACGCTCGACGTCGGCTCTAGCCTCGCCAACAAGACCGGCAGCTGGCGCGACGAACGACCGACCTACGTCGACCGCATGCCCCCATGCAACGACGGCTGCCCGGCTGGGGAGAACGTGCAGGCCTGGCTGTATGAGGCCGAGGAAGGCGGTGCCGGCTACGAGCGCGCCTGGCGCAAGCTGGTCGAGGAGAACCCGTTCCCGGCGATCATGGGACGGGTCTGTTACCACCCCTGCGAGACCGCCTGCAACCGCGCTCAGCTCGACGAGGCGGTCGGCATCCACTCGGTCGAGCGCTTCCTCGGCGACGAAGCGATCGCCCAGGGCTGGGGCATCGAGTTGCCAGGGAATGGCAGCGCCGGCGGCGAGGCGCGAGGCAAGCGCGTCCTCGTCGTCGGCTGCGGCCCTTCCGGCCTCTCCGCCGCCTACCACCTCGCCCGGCTCGGCCACGCGGTGACGATCTACGAGGCGGGCTCGCAGCCAGGCGGGATGATGCGCTTCGGCATCCCCCGCTACCGGCTCCCACGCGAGGTGCTCGACGCCGAGGTGCAGCGCATCCTCGACCTCGGCATCGAGCTGGAGCTGAACCGGCGGGTCGAGAGCGTCTTGGAGGAGATGGAGGCGGGCGGCTTCGACGCTGCTTTCCTCGCCGTCGGCGCCCACCTCGGCCGTCGCGCCTACGTCCCCGCCGGCGAGGCGGCGCGGATCCTCGACGCCGTCTCTCTCCTGCACGGGCTGGAGGAGGGCGAGCGCCCGCAGCTGGGCCGGCGCGTCGCCATCGTCGGCGGCGGCAACACCGCGATGGACGTTGCCCGCACCGCCCGCCGCCTCGGCGCCAGTGACGCCGTCGTCGTCTACCGCCGCACCCGCGAGCGGATGCCCGCCCATGCCTTCGAGGTCGCCGAAGCCGAGGAGGAGGGCGTGCAGATGCGCTGGCTGGAGACGGTCAAGGGCTTCGAGGGCGGCAAGCTCACGGTTGAGAAGATGGAGCTCGACAAGGAGGGCTTCCCGCAGCCGACCGGCAAGCTGGAGGAGCTCGAGGCCGACTCGCTCGTCCTCGCCCTCGGCCAGGAAGCCGACCTCTCGCTGCTGCGGGGCGTGCCGGGGATCGAGGAGCGCGACGGCGTCGTCCAAGTCGGGCCGAACATGATGACCGGCCACCCCGGGATCTTCGCCGGCGGCGACATGGTCCCGGCCGAGCGCACCGTCACCGTCGGCGTCGGCCACGGCAAGCGCGCCGCCCGCCACATCGACGCCTGGCTGCGCGGCACCGAGCTCGCCCCCGCGGCGCGTCACCAGCTCGCCAGCTTCAACTCGCTCAACACCTGGTACTACGCGGACGCCCCCCGCTCCGAGCAGCCGCGGCTGCAGGCGGCGCGGCGAGCGAGCAGCTTCGACGAGGTCGTCGGCGGCCTGGAGGCGGGCAACGCCCTGTTCGAGGCGCGCCGCTGCCTGTCCTGCGGCAACTGCTTCTCCTGCGACAACTGCTACGGCGTCTGCCCCGACAACGCCGTGATTAAGCTCGGCGCCCCAGGTGAGCGCTACGAGATCGACCTCGACTACTGCAAGGGCTGCGGGATCTGCGCCGAAGAGTGCCCCTGCGGCGCGATCGAGATGATCCCCGAGCCGGCCTAAGGGCTCTTAGCTCCGCAGGCCCGGCTCTGACACCAGGTCTCGTGCATCGACCGGGACGCAAAGGTCCCGCAGCTCCGCGAAGGCATCCTCGATCCCACCCTGCAGCACCTCCAGATCCGTTACCGAGTCGCGGTCAGCGTTAAGGCCGAAGGTCGTCTTGCCCTTGTACTCGGTGACGGCGACGCTGACGGCGTAGCCGGAGCAGATCGGGGTCACGGGGAAGGTGCGCCGCATGGTGGCGCCGAGGGAATAGAGCGTGATCGGCGAGCTCGGGAGGTTGTTGATCGTGAGGTTGAAGAGGCCGGGCATATAGGCGAGGCGCGCGATGACACTCTGGACCAGCGGCGGCGCCAGGCCGGCGAACCTGATCGGACCGGGCGGGCGCTCCTCGACGTTGCCCTCGTTGAGTGTGCTTGCCGCGGCCGAGATTCGGCGATAGCGGCGCCGCGGGTCGGGCTCGGCGAGGTCGAGATCGAGGAAGAGAGCGGAGACCCTGTTGCCACGGGCAAGCGACTCGCTGGCGTGCCGTAGGCGCAGGCCGACCGGCTCCATCGAGAGGATCCTGCCGACCTTCTCTCCGCGGGATTCGAATAAGCGCCGCAGGCCGCCGGCGACCGCGGCGAAGATGACGCCGTCGACGCTTCCGCCCAGCTCCTGCTGCACCCGGACCAGGTCCTCCGAAGGCAGCTCCACAGTTGCCACGCGACGACTCGCCCCGATCGGCCGGTTGAGGCTCGTCTGCGGGGTTGGCATCAGCTCCTCGGCCGCCAGCGTCTCCGCCATCCGCCGCGACTGCGAGAGGATCGACGCCACCCGGCGCGGGTGGATCGGCCCGTCGATGCCGCCGCCCGCCGCCTCACCAACCGCCCCGCGCCGTTGCGTCAGCACTCCCCGCTCGGAGTCCTCTCCGACCAGCGAGGCCATCTCCTCCAGCGGCGCTTTCGTTTCCTCGGGTTCGGGCTCGACGTCGAGCAGCGCCGCCGCGAGCATGGCGCCGCTGATCCCGTCGATTAGGCAGTGGTGAATCTTGAAGACGAGGGCCCAGCGATTGCCCTCCAGACCTTCCAGCACGGTCACCTCCCAGAGCGGCCGGGCGCGGTCGAGTCGGTGGGAGAAGTAGTCGCCGAGCCAGTCCGTCAGCTCTCCCTCTCCACCCGGCTCGGGCAGGGTCGCGCGGCGGACCAGCTGGCCTATGTCGAAATCGGGGTCGGGTAGCCAGACCGGCAGCGAGAACTGGTCGACTCGGGGCATCGAGAGCCGCCGCCGCAGAATCGATTTCTCGCCCAGCCGGACTCGCACCCGCTCGCGTAGCCGCTCAAGAGAGGGGCGCTTGCCATCCGGCACCGGGTCGAAGACCATCGCGCAGCCGATCTGCATGTGGGCAGCCCCATCGGCCTCTTCGATCTCGAGCAGGGCGGCGTCGAGTGGGCTCAGGTAGCTGCGCATCTGACCATGCTCATACCCGCAGCGGGGCGGGTCATCCGTAGAAGCCCGATCTGGGCGCTGTGGCCGGGCGCTGCTAGTTCAGGCGCCGACGGGCTCAGGGTGAGACAGCTCGGGAACCGCATAGGGGGCCTCGACAAGGGTGATGTCTTCCAGGGTCTCCCTAAGGCTGGCGATGCGCTCGGCGCCGTAGCGGTCGGCCCACCGCTCCTCCACCTCGGCGAAGAGCCGAAACCCGTAGGCCTGGGCCTCTTCGCCGCGCTCGGTCAGGCAGATCAGCTTGGCGCGGCGATCGTCGGGGTCGGGGACCCGTTTGACGTAGCCGCGAGCGGCGAGGTCGTCGACGATCTCGCCCACCGACTGCTTGGTCATGTTCGCCCGCTCGGCGATTTCGGTCAGCCTCATCCCCCCGCCGTCTTTGACGAAGCGGAAGACGCAGCCGTGGGTCGGGCGGATGTCCATGAACTCGGACTTCTCCAGCTCCGTCCGGAACTCGGCGATCATCGCGTCAAAGGCAATGTCGAGCAGGCCGGTTAGGGGGATCTCGATTGGGAGTTTTCTCGAGTTTGAAGTCATTTCGTCAGGAAGCCTGATAAGGTCGTCTGACAAGGCTTCCTTACAAATTGTACCCGACGGTCTGGAGGTCCACAAATGGACTCAGCAACCAACCGCAAGTGGTGGACGCTCGGCGCGGTCTGCGTCGCCACCTTCATGCTTCTGCTCGACATCACCGTGGTCAACACGGCACTGCCCGCGATCCAGCGGGACCTCGGCGGCAGCTTCACCGACCTGCAGTGGGTGATCGACGCCTACGCGCTCTCGCTGGCGGCGCTGGTGCTGACCGCCGGCTCGCTCGCCGACCGGCTCGGGCGGCGGCGCGTCTTCGCCTTCGGGCTGGCGGTCTTCTCGGCGGCCTCGCTGCTCTGCGCGCTGGCGCCGGACCCGACCTTCCTCAACCTCGCCCGCGGCCTGCAGGGCGTCGGCGGCGCGGTGATGTTCGCGGTCTCGCTGGCGCTGGTCGCGCAGGAGTTCCCGAGCGGGCCCGAACGCGGGATGGCGATGGGGATCTACGGGGCGACGATCGGGATCGCGGTGGCGATCGGGCCGCTAGTCGGCGGCCTCTTGACCGATGGGCTCGGCTGGCAGTCGGTCTTCCTGCTCAATGTGCCGATTGGGATCGCGGCGATCGCCGTCACCTACTGGAAGCTGCGGGAGTCGCGCGACCCCAACGCGACCCGGATCGACTGGGGCGGCCTCGCCACCTTCTCGGTCGCGCTCTTCCTGTTGGTGCTGGCGCTGGTGCGCGGCAACGACGAGGGCTGGGGCAGCACCGTGATCGTCTCCCTGTTCGCCGCCGCCGCGGCGCTGCTGGTGGCCTTCGTCGCGATCGAGCGGCGGGTGGCCGAGCCGATGCTGCCGCTCGGCTTCTTCGGGCGGCGCGCCTTCACCGGGGTGCAGCTGGCGGCCTTCGCCGTCTCCGGCTCGATGTTCGCGCTCTTCCTCTACCTGACCCTCTACCTGCAGAGCTTCCTCGGCTTCTCGCCGATTGAAGCCGGCCTGCGCTACCTGCCGATCACGGTCGCCTCGTTCATCGTCGCGCCCTTGTCGGGGATGGCGCTGGCCAAAGTCAAAGCTCGCTATTTGATGGCGGCGGGCCTCGGCTTCACCGGCGTCGGGCTGCTGCTGATGTCGGGGCTGGAGCTGGACTCGGAATGGACGGCGCTGCTCGCCGGCTTCATCCTCAGCGGCGTCGGCGTCGGGCTGCTGAACCCGGTGATCGCCGACGTGGCGCTGAGCGTGGTGCCGAAGGAGCAGAGCGGGATGGCAGCCGGGATCAACGACACCTTCCGCCAGGTCGGGATCGCGGTCGGGATCGCCGCCTGGGGCGCGATCTTCCTCGGCACCGGCGCCTCGAAGGCGCAGGAAGTGGCGGGCGGCGCGCTGGATGAGACGCAGGCGCGCGGGCTGGTCGAAGCGACCTCGTCGGGGCACCTCGGCCAGGCGGTTGCCGGGCTGCCGGCGGGGGCTCAGGGCGTGGCGCGGAATGCCGCCGAACAGGGCTTCCTGCATGGCCTCAACGAGATCCTCGTGCTGGGGGCGATCCTCTCGTTCGTTGGTGGCGTGTTTGCGCTGTGGTTGGTGCGCGAGGGGGATATTGAGCGGGAGACGCTCGAGGACACGGCCTTTGAGCGTGAGCCGGAGGTGGAGCCCGCCAGGGCTTAGGGCGGCGTGGGAGGGGGGTGCCTGCCCCCTCCCTCCAAGCGTGCTCTAGGGTGCCCGCCCGTGAGGCTGGTTACGTTCGATGCGGGTGATGGGGGTCGGGCCGGAGTGCACGAGGACGATCGGATCGTCGATGCCTGGGCGTTGTTGGGGGAGCCGCATCGGGGTGGGTTGCGGGAGCTGATCGCAGACGGACGGATCGATGATTTGCGGGGGAGGCTCGGTGACAGCGGCGCTCCCTCGCATCCTCTGTCGGCGGTGAAGCTGTTGGTGCCGATTCCGGATCCGGAGAAGATCATCTGCATCGGCCTCAACTACCGCAAGCATGCGGAAGAGATTGGCGTCGGGGAGTTGCCGGAGATGCCGACGATCTTTGCCAAGTATCCGAATGCGCTGGTGGCGGACGGGTCGACGGTGGAGGTGCCTACGGCGAAGACTGACTTTGAGGCTGAGGTGGCCTTTGTGGTTGGGCGGCGGGCGAAGGACGTGGCCGAGGCGGAGGCGCTTGATTACGTCGCCGGCTACACGCTGCTCAATGACCTTTCCGCCCGTGACCTGCAGGGAGCGACGCCGCAGTGGATGCCGGGCAAGATCTTCGATGGGGCCGCGCCCTGTGGTCCTTATCTGGTGACTCCCGACGAGGCGGGGCCGCCGGACCAGATCGGCATCCTCCTCACCCTCAACGGCGAGGAGATGCAGAGCAGTTCGACCGCGGACCTGATCTTCAGCATCCCCCAACTGGCCTCTCAACTTTCAGGGCTGATGACGCTCGAGCCCGGCGACATCGTCTCCACCGGCACTCCCGAGGGCGTCGGCATGGGCCGCAACCCCCGCGTCTGGCTAGCCGACGGCAATGAGGTCACGATCGAGTCCCCCACCCTAGGCCGCCTCACCACCCACATCGCCACCTAACCCATTCCGTGGTTCCTTACGCACCTATGCGGTGCTTTAGGAACCACGGAACTAGGGGCGGGGCGGGATCTCGTCGGCCTTTGCCGGCAGCGAAGCTGAGAGCGGCTTGCGCGCGAGCAGGGCGCGGCTGGCGCTGCCGGCGCTCGCTCGCGCGGCCCAGCCGCCGCGGACGGGGGTGAAGGTGAGGAGGGCGTTCCAGGTGTCGGTGTCGATCACGGCGTTGGCGGGGAGGCCGTGTTCTTCCTTGAAGAGGTGGACGGCGCGGGCGGTCTGGCGGCCAAAGATTCCCGTCACCGGAAGTTCGTGCCCGGCCGCGACCAGATGCTCCTGCGCCCAGACCACCATGTCGCCCTTGCTGCCGCGCTTCAGCAGCGGGTGGACGACTTCGAGGCGGTAGCCGGCGACCGGCCGCAGGGCGCTGGCGGCGCCGAGCGCGCCCCACTCGCTCCCGCTCGTCTCCTGCCAGTCCCACCAGCTCGGCGGCAGCCCGCCGTAGCTGGCGGCGAAGCGGCGGAAGAGCCTCAGCGAGGCGGCGCCGGGGCCTTCGTAGGTCTGGCCCACCGGGTAGATCGGGTGGCCCCAGATGCGGTTGAAGAGGTAGGTGTGCTCGTAGACGGTGCGGACCGAGGTGCCGATCGCCTTCCAGTACATCTGCGGCTGGTTGTACTGGGCGCCGCCCGGCCCGAAGAAGACCGAGTAAGGGAAGGCCGGGTGGTAGTCGACGTAGGGGAAGCCGGCGAGGGCGACCGGGAAGGTTTCGCCGATCCGCCCCCGCAGCGCCCGCAGGTAGCGTTCGGCGGAGGCGTACTTGCCTTCGTAGTCGCTCTCGGCGTCGATCACGAAGCAGTCGGCGCCCTTCTTCACCGCCGCGGCCGCGACTTTGGCCTCGGCGACCGGGCTGTCGCCGTAGACGAACTGCCAGGCGCAGACGTCGAGGCCGCCGCGGTGCAGGGCCTGGACCAGGCCTTTGCTGAACTGGCTCCAGGCGCCGGCGCCATCGGCCGCCTTGACGTAGACGGTGCCGATGTCGTTGCGCTTGGCGCGGGCGATGATCGCGCCGAGGCTGCCGCCCTCGGAGTGCGAGACGTACCAGACCCACATCCCCTGCCGGTCAAAGGCACTGTTACCGAGAGTGGGCCCGTTTTCGACCCCTCCTTCCGTCTGCGCTGCGCCGCCGGTTTCGGCCGCCGCGCCGGTCGGGGAGAGGGCCGCCGCCGCGAGCGCGGCAACGACACCGAGCAGCGCCAGCGCGCCGCGTCTCCTACGAGTTAGGGGGCTCACGTCTGCTTCGAACACGGTAATGGGAGCGACGCTGCGGCCCCAGCGGCCACCACGCCTACCATGGACAGCGTTCCGCAATCGCCATCCCGGTACCCACCCATCACCCCCTCCCGCAAGATCCTGTGCGCCCTTGCGCTTGCCAGCGTGCTGAGCGGCATCGTCACCTCAAGCGCCACCCCAGCCGAACTGCATCAAATTTCCGGGCTGGGAGGCAGGAAATTTGATGCAGTTCGGGGAGGTGCGGGGCAGAACCGGCTGCAGCGGGCGGGGCTCTCGCAGAAGGGGCGGGAGCTGGTGCTCACGGTGCGGACTTCACGGCCGGTCGCGCTCGCGACGCTGGAAGCTAGGCCGGACACGCGGCGCGCCGCATCTCGCTACCTCTGCCTTGGGCTCAGCCGAGCGGGGCGGGATGGGGAGCGGCGGCTCTGCTTCGGCGGCGGCAAGGCGCACCGGCGGATCGGATTGGTGACCGTTTCCGCCAGCGAAAAGCCGCTCTCGAAGGAAAGCGTCCGCGGCACGTTGAAGCGCCCGGAGCCCGACAAGCTCGTCGTCGCCCTCGAACCCGGCGCCGCCGGGCTGAAGCCGCACCGCTACGCCTGGCGGGTGATCGCCAGCGACGGCTGCGCACCGGGGCATCGCTGCACTCGCTCGCTCCCCGCCCGCGGCACCTACGCCTTCCGCCTCCGCCCCGTGCGCGCGGTCGGCTGTACCGGCGGCAGCGCCGGCCTCGTCACCAACGGCTCGCGCGAGCGCAAGATCGTCGCCCTCACCTTCGACGACGGCCCCAGCGAATACACGCCGGAATTCCTCCGGGTGCTACGCGAAAAGGGCGTGCACGCGACCTTTTTCGAGATCGGCCAGGAGATGCCGGGGCGCGAAGACACGATGCGGCAGATCCTCGCCGAAGGCGACGAGCTCGGCGACCACACGATGAACCACGTCGAATTCCCGGGCTACTCGCAGATCGCCGGCGACGCGGCGCGGATCAAGGACTACACCCACTTCCAGCCCTGCCTATTCCGCCCGCCGGGAGGTGGCGTCAACGAAAGCGTGATCGCCGACGCCGGCAGCCTGGGGATGCGCACGGTCACCTGGGACGTGGACCCTCGAGACTGGTCCCTACCCGGCACCGGCGCGATCTACTCCAACATCGTCAGCCACACCCAGCCCGGCTCGATCATCCTCATGCACGATGGTGGCGGCCCCCGCAGCGAGACCTTGGCGGCGCTGCCGCAGGTGATCGACACCCTCCGCGCCCGCGGCTACCGCTTCGCCACCGTCTCCGAACTGCTCGGCGACCGAATCCTCTACCGCCCCTACGGCTGATCCAGATCGACATCCCTTTCCGTAGGAAGGGCGATGAGGATTGCGATCGTCGGGACTGGCATCTCGGGACTGGTGGCTGGGCACCAGCTGCACCGCGAGCACGAGATCGTCGTTTACGAGGCGAGCGAGCGGATCGGCGGCCACACCCACACGGTCCCGGTCGAAGCCGAGGACGGCACCCACTGGATCGACACCGGCTTCATCGTCTTCAACGACCGCAACTACCCCCACTTCGAAGCGCTGCTGGACGAACTGGAGGTGGCGAGCCAGCCCTCGCACATGGGCTTCTCGGTCTCCGACGGCCGCGGACGCTTCGAGTACTCCGGCACCCCGTGGGGCCTCTTCGCCCGCCCCGCCCACCTCGTCAGCCCCAGCTTCCTCGGCATGCTGCGCGACTGGCGCCGCTTCAACCGCGAGGCGCGGGCGCTGATCGGGATGAATGGGACTGCGCCCTCACTCGGCCACTGGCTCGAGCAGCAGAGCTTCTCCCGCCACTTCGTCGAGCGGCTGATCGTCCCCCAAGCCGCCGCCGTCTGGTCGGCCGACCCGGCGCAGATGTGGAACTTCCCGGCCAGCTTCATGGCCGAGTTCTTCGAGAACCACGGCATGTACAGCCTGCGGGGTCGGCCCCGGTGGCGGACCGTCAGCGGCGGCTCGCGC
>DASSNA010000215.1:0-10534 GCA_035688445.1 Solirubrobacterales bacterium
GTGGCGATCTGCCTGCTCTTCTCCTACCTCGACCCGACCCACGAGCGCCGCCTGGCCAAGCACCTGCGCGAGCGCCTCCCCCAGCTCCACGTCTCCGCCTCGCACGAGGTGCTGCCGCGCTTCCGCGAGTACGAGCGCTGCTCGACCACCGTGATCGACGCCTACCTCAGCCCGCTGCTCGGCCGCTACCTCAGTCGGCTTGGCGAGGCGGCCGCCGAGGCCGGGCTGCCGCAGCCGCAGGTGATGAGCTCCTCCGGCGGCGTCGCCCCGGCCGAGGAGGCTGCCCGCACCGGCGCCTGGAGCGTCCTCTCCGGCCCGGCGGGCGGCGCCGTCGGCGCCAGCCTGCTCGCCGAGTTGAGCGGTGACGGCAATGCCCTCGGCTTCGACATGGGCGGGACCTCCTGCGACGTCTGCGTGGTCGAAGGGGGCGAGGTCCGCCGCAGCGAGGGCCGCGAGATCGAGGGCCGCCCGATCCAGCTGCCGATGGTCGACGTCCACACCGTCGGCGCCGGCGGTGGCTCGATCGGCTGGCGCGACAGCGGCGGCGCCTTGCGGGTTGGCCCCCACTCGGCCGGCGCCGACCCCGGCCCCGCCTGTTACGGCCGTGGCGGCAGCGAGCCGACGGTGACCGACGCCAACCTCCTGCTCGGCCGCCTCGGCGGAGGCTCGGAGCTGGCTGGCGGCGTCGCCCTTGACGCTGACGCTGCCGAGCGGGCGATCGCCGGACTCGCTGCCTCCCTCGGTCTCGACACTGAGGAGACCGCCGCCGGCATCCTCCGCGTCGCCAACCAGGAGATGGTGCGGGCGCTGCGAGTCGTCACCGTCGAGCGCGGCGTCGACCCCCGCGGCTTCGCGCTTTTGCCCTTCGGTGGTGCCGGGCCGATGCACGCGGCGGCGATCGCCAAAGAGCTTGGGATCGCGAGGATTTTGTGCCCGAGCGCCGGCGGCGTCCTCTCCGCCCTCGGCCTCTGCGCCTCCGATCGCCGCCGCGATACCGCGCGGACGGTGATGCTTGGCGGCAGCAACTTGACCGCCGAGCGGATCGCCGCCGAGGTCGCGGCGATGGTCGCCGCGACCGGCACCGACCTGGAGGGTGCCGAGGCGCGGGTGGTCTACGAGATGCGCTACGCCGGTCAGGCCTTCGAGCTGCCGGTGCCAGGGCCGGTCGAGCCCGACCCGGCCGAGCTGATCGAGGGATTCGAACGCGCCCACGAGGAGCGCTACGGCCATCGGGACCCGGACGGCGAAGTCGTCCTCGTCGACATCGACCTCTCCCTGGTTGTGCCCGGCCCCTCGCCGCGGCCGGTGGCAGCCAGCGCCGACGCCCTCGAGCGCGGCAGCCGCCCCGTCTTCTTCGACGGCGACTGGATCGAGACGCCAGTCCTGCGCGGCGAGCCCACCGCCGGGTTCGAGGCCGAAGGCCCCGTCGTCTTCGAGCTCCCCGAGGCCACCTTCGTCCTCCCGCCGGACTGGACCGTAACCGTCGACCCCCACGGCACCATCATCGCGCGGTTCGAAACGGACGAAATAGGTCCGAAAGGAACCACGAGATGAGTGGGCTGGACCCGATTGCGCTGCAGGTGCTCGTCGGTGGGCTGGGCGCTGCCTGCGACGAGATGGGGGCGACGCTGATCCGCTCCGCCTACTCGGCCAACATCAAGGAGCGGCACGACTGCTCGACCGCGCTCTTCGACGCCACTGGCGAGCTGGTGATGCAGGCCGAGCACATCCCCGTCCACCTTGGCTCGATGCCCGACGCCGTTGCCGCGGTGCTCGACGAGGAGCAGCAGCCCGGGCAGAGCTGGATCCTCAACGACCCCTACCGCGGCGGCACCCACCTGCCCGACATCACCCTCGTCTCCCCCGTCTTCGCCGCCGACGAACTACTCGGCTTTGCCGCCAGCCGCGCCCACCACGCCGACGTCGGCGGCCCGACGCCGGGGAGCATGCCCGCCTTCTCGACGCGCCTGGAGGAAGAGGGCGTGGTGATCCCGCCCACCATCGCCGACACCGAAACCCTGGAGCGCCTCGTCGCCCAGATGCGCGCTCCGCGTCAGCGCCTCGCCGACCTACGCGCCCAACAGGCCGCCAACCGGGTCGGCGAACTTCGCTTGGGCGAGCTGTGCGAGCGGCTCGGGACTGAGGCGCTGCGCGCCGGGATGGCGGAGATCCTCGCCTACACGGAACGCCGCACCCGCGCCGCCCTCGCCGCGCTGCCCGACGGCACCTACGCCGCCGAGGACGTGCTGGAAGCCGACCGCGCGGGGGAGGAGCGTGACCTGCGGCTACGGCTGGAGGCGACGATCGCCGGCGAGGAGCTGCGCCTCGACTTCAGCGAGACCGACCCCCAGGTCGAAGGCAACCTCAACTGCCCCCTCTCGGTGACCAAATCGGCCGCCTTCTTCGCCGTCCGCGTCCTCACCGACCCCGACGCGCCGCCCTCCGCCGGCGCCCACCGGCCGATCGAGGTGGTGGCCCCGCCGGGCTCGCTCCTCAACGCCCGCCCCCCCGCCGCGGTGGTCGCCGGCAACGTCGAGACCTCGAGCCGGGTCGCCGACCTCGTCTTCGCCGCCCTCGCCCAGGCTCGCCCCGCCCCCGCCCAGGGACAGGGGACGATGAACAACCTCACCCTCGCGAACGACGATTTCACCTACTACGAGACGATCGGCGGCGGCCAGGGCGCCTGCCCCGACGCCGACGGCCCCAGCGCGATCCACGTGGCGATGTCGAACACGCTCAACACCCCGATCGAGGCGCTGGAGACCGAGTTCCCGCTGCGCGTGCGCGAGCTCTCCCTGCGGCGAGGCAGCGGCGGCGGCGGCACCCACCGCGGCGGCGAGGGGATCGTGCGCGAGATCGAAGCGCTGGCGCCGCTGCGCTTCACCCTGCTGACCGAGCGCCGGCGCCGCCCGCCGCGTGGCCGCGACGGCGGCGAAGACGGCGCCCACGGCGTCAACCTGCTGAACGGCTCGCCGCTGCCCAGCAAGGCCGTCGGCGAGATGCATCCCGGCGACTGCCTGCGGATCGAAACCCCGGGCGGCGGCGGCCTCGCCTAGGGGCCGTTAAGTGACATTCCGCAAATTTCGCAGTTTTTTAGTTGAGATTTCGCCGCACTCGTCTAGAATGCGCGCCTCCGGGCGGACGGAAATGGCCTGGATAAGCCAAGTGGCAATCCAAGGCGCCGTCCAGCTCCATCTGCGAACAACGAACTACTTGTACGACTACTGCAATGCCAATCGCTCTAAAGGAATGGGCTGTAACGGTCCGCGCTCTCTCTGAGGGCGAGCAGCTGCTGACCCTGCGCAAGGGCGGCATCCGCGAGGAGAACAAGCATTTCGAGCTCGAGCACGAGCGCTTCTTCCTCTACCCGACCTTCGATCACCAGCAGAACAACCTGGTGCGCGAGTCCCACCACCCGGAGCTGAAAAGGGCTCTGGAGGAGGGTGTCTGGCCCGACGAGGAGCCACCGCCGAAAGCGCTGCTCCAGGACGGGGGCATCCCCCAGCCTGAGCGGGTCCGGCTTCGTGCCTGGGCCGAGGTCGTCGACCACGTCACGATCAACGACCGGCGCACCCTCGATTTGCTCTCGCCGTACTACATCTGGACGCCCGACTACGCCGAAAAGCGGCTCGCCTGGAAGCGCCGGCACCCGCTCCACATCGTCGTCCTGCGGGTCCACCGGATCCCGCGCCCGGTCACCGTCCGCGTCCGCGACGAGTACCACGGCTGCCACTCCTGGGTCGAGATTGACCGAGAACTGCCCTTCGAGGGCACGCCGGTGATGGCCGACGAAGAGTTCGACCGCGCGCGCGCCGAGATTATGAACAGGTGCGAGTCCGCGGAACCGGTCCTCGCCTGAGCCTGTCAGACAACCGCAGGGGTTAACCTCGCGACATGTCGTGGATAGAGACTCAGTCTCTTAGCTTCACCGCGCGTCACGACTCCGAAGACTCCGCCTTCGCCGAGCGCACGCTCGACCGGCTCGAGGCCCTGCGGCTGCGGCTTGAAGAGCGCTTCGAGCTGGTGCCGGAGGAGGTCACGGTCGTCGTCCACACCAACCCGGCCTGGCTGACGATGGCCCACCCCTTCCTCCCCGCCGCCCGCTGGTCGGCGGCCCCGGCCGGCCGCCGCTACCTCGCCGGCTGGCCGATGTCGACCGAGCTCCACGTCCTCAACGACCCCCACCTCGAACGCCGCGCCGCCGGCGACGACTCCTACGAAGCCCTGCGCGGGACCGCCGAGCGCCTCTACGCGCAGCTCGTGGTGGCCACCAACAACACCGACCTCCCCCCCTCCTGGACGCCGCGCGGCTTCGTCCGCTACCTGCGCTGGGCCTGGCTGATTGAAGGCGGTGCCCAGTACTTCTCCCGCCAGGTCGGCCTCTACCGCGCTGCGACGATCCGCCGCCTGCGCGAGAGCGCCCGCCCCGCCTTCCCGCCCTCGCGCCGCGACGCGGTGATCCTCGGCGGCACGATCTTCGACCTGCTCGAGAACGAGCGTGGCCCCGAGGCCTGCGAGCGGCTCGTCGACCGCCTCCTCCCGCAAGGCCCCGAAGTGCAGCTCGAAGACGCCTTCGATGCCCGCTTCCGCGACATCGAGGCCGCCTGGCGCGACTACCTGCGCGAGATGGTCCGCGGCCCCGCCGCGGTCAGGTAGCTCCTCAAGTCGCTTGGTAGAGGAGCCAGAGGAGGACGAAGGAGGCGATCAGAATCGCGGCGATCCAGAAGGCGAGGCGGGCGGGTGAGACGACGCCCGTTTCACCGCGGGCGAGGCGGCGCTGCTCTTCCAGCTCCGCCCGCTCCTGGTCCTCGTCGTCGAGCATCGTTTCGGCGAGCACCTCACGCGCCCGCTCCGCCGTTCCCTCGTTGACCCAGACATCGTGCGGGCCACCGGCGAGGAAGTCCGGGTTGTCGAAGCCGCGGCTCCGTTTCAGCACACTGGGGATGCCCTCCTCCGCCAGCAGCCCCTGCAGCATTTCCCCCTCGATCTGGTTGCGGACGAAGGCGACCTTGACGAGGCGGCCGCCGTTCCCCCCGCCTCCGCCTCCACTGCCGCCCTCGTCGCCGCCGTGGAAGTCATCCCCGCCGCCGTGGGTTCCATGCCGCTGCGCCCCGCGGGACTTAGGAGACGTCGAGGTCGACATCGGCGATCTTTAGGTCGGCCAGGTCGTAGGCCTTCACGTCCGGCGCCTCTTCATTTTCCAGCGAGACGATCACATAGACCTGTTCGGGCCAGGCGACCGCCTGGTTCACGTCGGTCTGCGAGGGATAGGCGGCGCTGCGGGTGTGCGAGTGATAGATCCCGATCAGCTCGTCGCCCGCCCCTTCGATCCGTTTCAGCGCGTCGAACTGGCCCTGCGGGTCCATCTCGTAGCGCAGCGGGCTGGCGGCGGCGTTCTCGACGCGGACGACGCTCGTCGCCTCGCCGTCGCGTCCCCCGATCATCCCGCAGCACTCGTTCGGCAGATCCTCGCGCGCGTGGGCGACCATCTCGTCGATCAGGGATTGGGAGATCTTCATCAGCGGATCGCCGCTACCACCAAACCGTTGAATCGAGGTTCTCAATCTCCTCGATCGGCTTGGTGTAGACGCCGGAGGAGAGGTACTTCCAGCCGTCGTCGGGGATCAGGAAGACGACGTTGCCGGAGTCGAGCTCGCCGCCGATGCGGTGGGCGATGTAGGCGATCGCGCCAGCCGAGACGCCGGCAAAGACGCCCTCCTCATCGAGCAGTTTCTTGGTCCAGACGATCGCGTCGCGGTTGGAGACCATGATCTTGCGGTCCAGCAGCGAGAGGTCGATGATCGGCGGGATGAAGCCGTCGTCGAGGGAGCGCAGCCCCTGGACCAGCTCCCCCTGTTTCGGCTCGGCGGCGACGATCAGCGTCTCCGGGTTGGCCTCCTTGAGGCGGCGGCCGTTGCCCATCAGGGTGCCGCCGGTGCCGAGGCCGCCGACGAAGGCGGTCACCTCATCGAGCTCTTCGAGGATCTCGACCGCGGTGCCGTTGTAGTGGGCAAGCGGGTTGGCCTCGTTGCCGTACTGGTAGGGCATGTAGAAGCCGGGGTCCTTGGCCATCTCCAGCGCCACCTCGACCGCGCCGTTGGAGCCCTTCGCCCCCTCCGAGTAGACGATCTCGGCCCCGTACATGCGCAGCAGCTCGGTCCGCTCCTCGGTGACGTTGTCGGGCATCACCACCTTCAGCGGGTAGCCCTTGCGGCGACAGATCATCGCCAGCGCGATGCCGGTGTTGCCCGAGGTCGGTTCGAGGATCGTGTGGCCGGGCTCGATCGCGCCCTCCGCCTCGGCCGCCTCGATCATCGATTTGGCGACGCGGTCCTTGACCGAACCGGTCGGGTTGTGGCCCTCGAGCTTGGCGTAGATGCGGACGTCCGGCTTCGGGGAGAGCCGCGGCAGCTCGACCAGCGGCGTGTTGCCGATCGACTCGACGATGTTGCCGAAGCGGCCGCCACAGGGTTTGTTCAGTAGCTCTTCTCTCGCCATCCCGAATCCCTTTACTTCAGAAAGTGTAGCGGCGTCATTTGGCTTAGGTGCCAAACCTTTTGACCGCGTCCGGGTGCCGGGGCGTGTATCTTCGCCCGGGTTCGACAACCGGCAACGGAGGAGTTTTCAATGAGCAAGATCCGGTTTACCGCGCTCTTCGCGGCTTTCCTCGTAGCCCTCACGGCCCTGGTCGTGGCGGGATGCGGCGGCGGTAGCAGCAGCACCAGTGAAGAATCGAGCGCAAGCGGCGGCGAAAAGCTGACCGTCGGCTCCGACATCCCCTATCCGCCGTTCGAGCAAGGGAAATCGGGTAACTACACCGGCTTCGACGTCGAACTGATGGAAGCGATCGGCGAAAAGATCGGCCGCGAAGTCGAATTCCAGGACACCTCGTTCGAAACGATCTTCCGCGACGTCGGGCAGGGCAAGTTCGAAGCCGTTGCCTCAGCCGCGACGATCACCCCCGAACGCGAAAAAGAAGTCGCCTTCTCGGACCCTTATTACCTCTCCGAACAGGCGATCCTGGTCAAAGAAGGCAGCGAAATCGAAGGTCTCTCCGACCTCGAAGGTAAGACCGTCGGCGCCCAGCAGGGCACCACGGGCCTCGAACTCGGCAAGGAAAAAGCCAACGCCAGCGAATTGCGGCCTTACCCCGAAGGCCCCGATGCGATCAACGCGCTCAAGGCCGGGACGATCGAAGCGGTAATCATCGACGCGCCGGTTGCGCAGAACGCGATCGAAGAAGAAGGCGGGGTCGAAATCGCCGAAAAAGTCCCGACCGAAGAAGAGTATGGATTCGCGGTCGCCAAGAGCAGCACCGAACTCCTCGAAGAAATCAACACGGGCCTCGAAGAAGTGATCTCCGACGGCACCTACACGACGATCTTCGAAAAATGGTTCCACCTGAAACCGCCAAAGCAGTTCCAGGGCTGAGCGCGACGGAGGTCACGCCGAGCCAAGCAGTCCGCTTTGATTTAGGGGGCGCCGGCAACGGCGCCCCTTTTTGTCCCAAGAGCCGCTATAGGAGACGGCGATGAGTCAGTTCTTCAACCAGTACTTCAACTTCAACGTGATGGGGGAACACTTCGGCGAAGTCTTCGTCCACTTCCTTCAGAACCTGCTCATCTTCGCCATCGCCGCCGTCCTCGCGCTGATCTGGGGGCTCGTGCTCGCCCTCCTACGGCAGGCGCCGGGCCGCAAGCTGCTGCCGATCCGGTTCCTGACCATCGCCTACATCGACATCTTCAGAGCGGTACCGATCCTGATCCTGATCCTGATGATCTCCGGCGGTGTTCCCTTCCTCACCTTCCTGCCGCAATCCATCCGCATCCCAGAGTGGTTCGGCCGCCCGGATCCGTTCTGGTACGGCATAGCCGCGCTGGTGATCGTCTACGGGGCATTCAGCGCCGAGGTCTATCGAGCGGGCATCGAAGCAGTTCCACGGGGCCAAGTAGAAGCCGCAAGGTCTCTCGGCATGAGCCATCTTCAGGCGATGCGCTACGTGGTGATCCCGCAGGGGATCACCAAGATCCCCGCCCCGATGCTGAACGAATTGATCTCGCTGCTGAAGGACACGACCCTAATCAGCGTCATCTCTCTCAGCGAGGCTGTCTTGGTCAGCCGTGAAGTCCTCGCGGAAAGATTGAACAGCTCGGCGATGACGTTGACCGCAATCTTCTTCCTCATCATCATCCTTCCCCTTGCCCGGGTTGTCGACAAACTGATCGCCCGCAGCCAGTTGAAGATCACCCGCGGCTCCCACATCGAGGTGGCCTAGCCGATGGCCGAGCCGATGCTGCGCCTGCGAGGTGTCCGTAAGAGCTTCGGCAAGCTCGAGGTCCTGAAGAGCGTCAGCCTCGACGTCCAGCGCGGCGAAGTCGTCTGCATCCTTGGGCCGAGCGGCTCCGGTAAGAGCACGCTGCTGCGCTGCGTCAACCTGCTCGAGCCGCCTGAGGAGGGTGAGATCTTCCTCGAGGGCCAGGACATCTGCAAAGGGCCAGGCTCGGGGACCGGCGAGCAGAGCTGGAACCTCGACTTCGTCCGCCAGCGGGTCGGGATGGTCTTCCAGCAGTTCAATCTCTTCCCGCACAAGACGGCGCTGGAGAACGTGACGATGGCGCCGGAAAAGGTGCTCGGCCACTCGAAGTCAGAGGCGCGAGAGAAGGCGACCGAACTGCTGGAGCGAGTCGGTCTCGGCGACAAACTGGGGCAGTATCCGGAACGGCTCTCCGGCGGCCAGCAGCAGCGAGTCGCGATCGCCCGTGCGCTGGCGATGGAACCGCACGTGATGCTGTTCGACGAGGTGACCAGCGCCCTCGATCCCGAGCTCGTCAAGGAGGTGCTCGACACGATGCGCGAGCTCGCCTCGGAAGGGATGACGATGCTCGTCGTCACCCACGAGATGGGCTTCGCCAAGGAGGTCGGCGACCAGGTCGTCTTCATGGACGGCGGCGTCATCGTCGAGCAGGGCGTGCCGGCCGCAGTCCTCGACAACCCACAACAGGAGCGCACGCGGAAGTTCCTGGGGTTGGTGCTGGACCGCTGAGACGAAAAACGCGCGGCTACGCCGCGCAGGCGCCGCCGGCCATTGCCGGCAATATGACGACCGTGTCGCCGTCTTTGACCGCGGTGCCGAGACCGTCGAGCACGCGCACGTCCTCGTCGTTGAGGTAGACGTTGACGTAGCGGTTGAGCTCGCCGTCCTCGCCGAACAGCTGGCCCTCGGTGTCGGGGAACTCGGCAGTCAGCGAGCGCAGCACCTCGCCAACGTCGCCGCCGGCGGCCTCGACCTCGGGCTGCCCACCCGTTTTCGGGCGCAGGACTGGGGGGATGCGAACGGTCGCCATAAGACGCGGAATCCTATCTAGGCCAACGACCTAGCGGTCGCCGCCTGCACCCGCGCAGAACTGCTCGTAGTCCGGGAACCTGCCCATCTCCGACTCGGGGATCTCCTCCGCGTTCTCGCCGCAGATCGGGCACTCGGGGTCGCGGCGGACCTTCAGCTCGGTGAACCTCGTGCCGAGCGCCTCGTAGAGGAGCAAGCGCCCGACCAGCGGCTCGCCGGCACCAAGGATCAGCTTGATCACCTCGTTGGCCTGCAGCGTGCCCATCGTCCCGGCCATCACCCCGAGCACCCCGTTGGCGGAGCAGCTCGGCGCCAGCTCGGCCGGCGGCGGGGTCGGGTAGAGGCAGCGGTAGCAGGGACCCTCGTATGGGACGAAGGTCGAGATCTGCCCGTCGAAGCCGAGGATCGAAGCGGAGACGACCGGCTTGCGCAGCCGCACCGAGGCGTCGTTCAGCAGGTAGCGGGTGGGGAAGTTGTCGGCGCCGTCGACGACGATGTCGTAGTCCTCGAGTACCTCGAGGATGTTGCCGGCGTCGAGGCGGCCGTTGTGCTCGACGACGTTGACGTCGGGGTTCAGCCCTTCGATGAAGATGCGAGCCGAGGTGGTCTTCGGCATCCCGATCCGTTCGGTGTTGTGGATCACCTGGCGCTGCAGGTTGGAGGCATCGACCACGTCGTCGTCGACGAGGCCGAGGGTGCCGACCCCGGCGGCGGCGAGGTAGAGCGCGGTCGGGGCGCCGAGGCCGCCGGCGCCGAGCAGCAGCACCTTCGCGTTCAGCAGCTTTACCTGGCCGTCGACCCCGACCTCGGGCAGGAGGGTGTGGCGCGAGTAGCGCTCGCGCTGCTCGGGGGTCATGCCGTGGGCGGCGACCACCGGCAGGCCCTGCTCTTGCCACTGCAGGATGCCGCCGCTCATCGACGCGACGTTCTCGTAGCCGAGCTGCTGCAACTGCGCGGCGGCGGTGGCGGAGCGGTTGCCGCTGCGGCAGTAGAGGATCGTCCGGGCCGACTTATCCGGCGCCGCTTGGGCGATTTCATCGGCGAGCAGGCCCGGGGGCACCAGCTTGCCGCCCTCGAGGTGAGCCTCCTCGTACTCGTGCGGCTCGCGGGTGTCGATCAGGACGACATCGCCGCCGTTGATCTCCTCCGCTGCCTCGAAGGGTTCGATCTCCTCGATCGTCTGGACGCGCT
>DASSNA010000218.1:0-3426 GCA_035688445.1 Solirubrobacterales bacterium
TTACGCGGACTCGGCGACCCTGCGCGACCTGCCGGTGGTGGGGGAGAAGGGCTACCACCACGACGACTGGGAGGGCGTGCAACTCCGCTTTGGTCCTGATGGACAGGTGGACGAGCGCGCCTCCTCCCACAACGGCTACAACTACGCCCGCGGCGTCGGCAACTGGGGTTCGGACGCCGGCAGCGGCACCCTGAGGGACTTCACCGAAACCGTCGGCGCTCGCGCAGAGAACGGCTGGGGTCCCGAGACCCACCTCCTGCTCGTCTCCGGCGGCAGCCACGCCGGCAATGCCAGCGGCTTCCCCAACACCGACCGCTACATCCCCGGCCGCCGCGTCCACCTGATCCCCCTCGAGCAGATCGCCGCCACCAGCACTGCCTCCTTCGCAATCTCCCCGCCCTGGCTGAAGCAGGTCTGGCTCGATCCGGAGGCAGAGGGGACGAATTAGATGCGGCGCTGGTGGGACTACAAGACGGCGACGGGACGCCGTCCTGTGAAGGAGTTCATCGAGAAGCTCGACGACGATGACGTTGCGGCGATTATGGATGCAATGCGCGAGGTGAAGATCAAGGGTCTAGCTGTGGCACGACATCTCGATGGCGACATCTACGAGGTTCGCGCCAACGGGAACAGAGTCATCTATCGCGTTCTTTTCGCTCCACAAGGCAAGCGCAGCCAGGTGCTGCTGGCCCTCGAGGCCTTCAAGAAGAAGAGCCAGAAGACGCCGCCGCAGGCGATCAAGCTGGCCAGGCAGCGGTTACGGGATTGGGAGAGTCGCGGGCGCAAGCGACGGAAGATGGCTCTATCCTACTTTTGATATCTTTTTTTTAAGATAGGCAGGAGGAACAAATGTCTGAGCGTGACTTCCTAGACGAGATCATCGACGAGCGGACCGCGCGTAACCCCGACTTCCCCAAGCTGGTCGAGGCTGCCGCGCGTAGGCGGGCTCTGCTAAAGCAGCTCGGTGATATCCGAGATATCGACGGCCGGTCGCAGACGGCTGTGGCAGCCGAGATGAGAACGTCGCAATCATCTATTGCACGGCTGGAGGGATCTGCCGGCGATGCCCGTATATCCACGGTCGATCGATACGCGGAAGCGCTGGGGTTCAGGGTCCAGTGGCATCTGCTTCCGCTCGAGGGCTCCGAGCAGGAGCCCCCGGTGGTCGTTCACCAGTCCAACTGAGGGAAGTTCACATCCCGGTACGCCATGGCCGTTAAGGTGAGGCATCGCCACCGATGTGTCCTCAGTGTCGAAGGCAGCGATCGCGGAAGCGCTGGAAGAGGCGCGGGAGCGGACCCTGGCGCTGGTCGAGCCGCTTGACGACGAGCAACTGAACCGGGTCTACTCGCCGATCCTCAGCCCACTGGCCTGGGACCTTGGGCACATCGCCAACTTCGAGGAGCTGTGGCTGGTGCAGACGATCGGGGGGCGGGAGCCGCTGCACGGGGAGCTGGGCCGCTTCTACGACGCGATCGAGAACCCGCGCAAGATCCGCGGCGAGCTGCCGATTTTGCGCGACGAGGAGCTGCGCTCCTACATGGCGGACGTCCGCGAGCGCACTCTCGACGTATTGGAGGGCGTGGAGATCGGACCCGACGCCGAAGACCCGCTGCTGCGCGACGGCTTCGTCTACGAGATGCTGCTCGCCCACGAGCTCCAGCACAACGAGACGATGCTGCAGCTACTGCAGGGGGTCGCGGGCTACGAAGCGGTGAGGTCGGAGTTCGAGCCGGGTGCGGAGCCGGTTCCGGAGACGCCGGAGCTGGTGCGGGTCGAGGCGGGGGAGCACGCCATCGGCGCCCCCGATCGCGGCTTTGCCTACGACAACGAGCGCCCGGGCCACACGGTCGAGCTCGCCGCCTTCGAAATCGATCGAACTCCAGCGAGTAACGCCGCGTACATCAGCTTCATGGAGGACGCTGGTGCCGAGCCGCCGCTCTACTGGGAGCGCGAGGGTGACGAATGGGTGAGCGCCACGCGGGGTAGGCGCACCTCCATCGATCCCGCCCAGCCCGTAATTCACGTCTCCTGGGATCAGGCCGACGCCTTCGCCCGCTGGGCCGGCAAGCGCCTGCCCAGCGAGTTCGAGTGGGAGGCCGCCCGCGAGCGGCTCGACGGCCTCGGCCACGGCTGGGAATGGACCTCATCCGACTTCCTCGCCTACCCCGGCTTCGCCGCCTTCCCCTACCGCGAGTACTCCGAGGTCTTCTTCGGCGACACCTACAAGGTGCTGCGCGGCAGCGCCTGGGCTACCCACCCGCGCGTCGCCCGACCGAGCTTCCGCAATTGGGACCTGCCGCAGCGGAGCCAGATCTTCTCCGGCCTGCGCTGCGCGAGGGACGCATGATCGCGATCGACGTCCACCTCGATGCCGACGCGGCGGCGAAGATGGCCGCCGACGTCCGCGAGGGGCTTTGCGCCTACCCGAAGGAGGTCGCGCCCAAATACTTCTACGACGAGCGCGGCTCGCTGCTGTTTGAGCAGATCACCGAGCTGCCCGAGTACTACCCGACGCGGGCGGAGCGGGAGATCCTCACCAACCGCTCCGGCGAAATCCACGTCGCCGCCGGCTGTCCCGGGACCCTGATCGAGCTCGGCTCCGGCTCGGCGGCGAAGACCCGCCACCTGCTGAGCGCCATGCGCGACTGCGACAGCCTCGACACCTACGTTCCGGTCGACATCTCCGAGGAGATCACCGAACGCACCGCGGCCGAACTGGTCGACGAGTACCCGGGCCTCAAGGTGCACGGCCTCGTTTGCGACTACGAGCAGCACCTGGAGCGGGTCCCGCACGGCTCCGGCACGCGGATGATCGCCTTCCTCGGCGGCACGATCGGCAACCTCTACCCGCGCCAGCGCCAGGCCTTCCTCGAGCGAATCCGGGCGCTGCTCGACACCGGCGATCACCTCCTGCTCGGCACTGACCTAATCAAGGACCCCGCTCGCCTCGAGGCCGCCTACGACGACTCCGCCGGCATCACCGCCGAGTTCAACAAGAACGTGCTCGCCGTCCTCAATGACCAGCTCGGCGCCGACTTCGACCTCGACACCTTCGAGCACGTCGCCCGCTACGACGAGGAGGCCGAGCGGATGGACATCCGCCTGCGCTCGCTCGCCGACCAGGAGGTGCGGCTGGAGGAGCTCGACCTCGAGATCACCTTCGCCGAAGAAGAGGAGATGCGGACCGAGATCTCGACCAAGTTCACCCGCGAGCGGATCGAGGCCGCCTACGCGGGCGCCGGCCTTGAGCTGCGCGGCTGGTTCACCGACGAGGCCGGCGACTACGCGCTCAGCCTCGCGGCACCTGCTGCGTGATGCAGTGGATGTTGCCGCCGCCGAGCAGGATCTCCCGCGCCGGCACCCCGACCACCTCGCGCCCGGGGAAGCAGCGGCGCAGGATCTCCCCGGCCTCCTCGTCGTGGC
>DASSNA010000247.1:0-21000 GCA_035688445.1 Solirubrobacterales bacterium
GTCGAATCCCGCCAGGAATTCGACCCCTGGGGCGTCCAGCTCTCCGGCCCGGCCCAGGAAATGGGCTACCTAGGCGCCTACGAGCGCCGAGCCGACCCAGCCAGCGCCCTGATCCAGATGGGAGCGCGGGCCTACGACCCCGCCCTCGGCAGCTTCGACTCAGAAGACCCCGTCCTAGGCCACACGGGCAACGCCCTCTCCTTTGATCGCCACCTCTACGTCTGGGACAACCCGCTGAACCGCTACGACCTCAACGGGCGGGATGTCTGCGTGCTTGGAGCTTGCGCTGGCGAAGCAGCCAACGCCGTCGCAGAACTCCCCGAAGAACTTGAAGGCGGCGTTCATTACGCGGAAGAAGGCATTAATGGCATGGCTTCGGCTACGGCCTCCGCGGCGAAGGATGGCTGGAATGCGACTGCCCCAGGGCGTGCGTGGATCGCTGCCAGAGGGCGAGATTTCTGGAAGGGAAATGGAAAGATTCTCTCCAGCCTGTATAGGTTCGGAGGTAACAACTGGGAAAGGTGTCGTGAAGGCGCGCGTGCAGGGGCACCCGGTGGTGCGGTGGCCGGCTCTGTGATAGGCCCTGAGGGAACGGCACCAGGTGCCGCGGCGGGCGGCGGGCTCGGATGTATCGGAACGTCGCTTGTGGGCAGTATTCTGGAAGCTATCCCGTAGCGATCAGATGGGCGATCCAACCTCAATATCAGAGTGGCAAAAAGGGGGACTCCGCTACCTCAAGCTGAAGAACATCATCCCGGATTTTCTCGCCCCGGCGCAAGTGACAACCTTTTTTGTGGGAGTCCGGGGAGTAGGTGGTAAAAGCCGACTAATTAATCCGTTCACGCCTTTCCAGCGTGAGTACGTAATTGCGGCTATCGATGGAGAAGTGGTCGTAATTCGCTTAAAGCTCCCCGGGGTATTTAGAGCTGCCATTGACAGCGTTATTTTTCGCGGCTCCCCGGGCGAGGGGAACCTTCAGTGGGATGGCTCACGGCTGAGAATTTCAGGTGTGTCCTATCAGCCAATCTCCTTCCATGAAGAGGATGCTGCGCGGTTAGTGGAACTCCTGCGCGATGGTGACTGACCTTCATCGACTCCACTTGGGTTGACGCAAATACTTCGGCGGCCCGCTACTTGCCTGATGGTCAGGCTGCACCTCCCTGGCGCGCCGATCTGCACCGTTGGCTACTCTCCGTCAGAGCCACATGAAATCTCCCAAAAGTGCTCGTGACTTTGTCAAGAGCACTGTTGGCGAATGGTTCGGTGCTCGCGGGGACGAAGTTGTCCGAACGCTTGCGTGCATTGCGGAACGAGTGGCCCTGCAATCCGGACCAGTCGGGTGTCAGCAAGCATCGGAACGATGGAAACCAGAACCTGATGCTCCCGACGAGCCTCCCAACATTCCGCCCCCCGGCATACCCGGAAACAATCCAGGGTTAGTTCCAGGATAGGTAGTCTGAACGCAGATGGCTAAGAACCCACTCCCGTTTGTTCTAGTCGCGTGGATTGTTGCTGGCAGCATTCGAGTCCTGCTCGGATCGTCTACCGCCCCTATTGCGTATGTCTTCTTTGGCGTCTTCTGGTGTTTATCCCTGACCCTGCTGGTATTAGCTGTTAGGCAGCTCGTTAACTCGCGAAAGTCAGAACAAGCGATCGAGGCAATATGTATCTGCGCTGGCTTGCTATCTCTTTTATTAGAGGGAGTGCTTGGTCGTGGTAGCGCGAGTCCTTTTGCAGCATTTATATTGTTGGTATCGGCAATCGTCCTTCTATTTATCTACGCCCGCAGATTACGGCGGGAGCACTTCATCCACTCATAAGAGAGTGCTATTTAGCTGCCTAAGATTCGCTGAACGATGTGGAACCCTCGTCTTTATGCAGCGCTCGTTTGCGTGGGCTTGCTCGCAAGAGCTTCATATCGAGGCGCCCTGCAAGAACTAGATGGAGAAATGAGCGGGTGGACCGGTCTCATCTTGTTTTGGATTCCGCTGATAGCTGTCCTCTGGATCGCCTTATCGTTGCTTGTACCTGTGTTAAGAACTTGGTTTAGCAACAGAAACTCCTAAATTGCCTGATCGCGGCTGAGCATTGCAGGCGAGTACTATCGACCGATCTCTTTCCACCATGAGGATGCTGCCGAGGTGGCGGAGCTATTGCGTCGATAACTCGCCCGCCGCTCTCTGTAGCGCTCTCAACGTTCGCATAGATAGCGGCTAAATCCCCAGAACTGATGTCCATCTCCCTTCGACCTCCGAAATCCGGGAGTCCGAACCGGCAGTGCTCCTGTGGTGGCGTCGTGCAGATTCGGAGCCTTACGGCGAAGGCACTAGGTAAGGGCAGTGCTTAGAGCGCTAATCGGGTTGTTGGCGTCTGTAGCGCTCTATCTCAGCGCCATTTATGCATTCGTTTGGATTGGCAGGCAACGAATAGAGTGGGCAGCACGCCGCGGCGTTACGTTAGGTCCTGAGCCAACGTTCCCCTCCGCGCATGAGATTTGGATACGGCACAGGATCGGCACGACGATCACCTACAGCGTGTGTTTTCTGGCTTTGGCGCTTGCTGGCTGTTCCATCTGGCAGAGAGTTGGGTTTGCCGCTTTCGTGGCTGTGGTGTTCGGCTACTGGGGGATTGCAAACAGCGCAACCTACATCAGCCTCGATATAGCTTCTCCGGCTAGACGAACGGCGAGCATCGCAGGCTATTGGTGCCTCGCGGTGGCGGAGTGGTTGGGCTATATGGGGGTGCTGTGCTTCGGAACTGCGCTGCTTGTCGAAACCTTCTAGCGGAGCAGCAACGCTCAGGCCCCGGCGCAGAGGTTGACGGAGACGATCCGTCGCATCGAGTAGCTGTCGTAGGCGAGGCCACCGCGCCAGCGGTTGTGCGCCTCGGCGGAGACGAAGTAGGTCTCGGGGTCCTTTTCGAGCTGGGCGATCGTCTGCTCCAGCTCCTCGGTCGAGAGGCCGGAGGCGGTGGCGATCCGCTCCAGTTTCTCCAGGTGTTCGTCGGCTCCCCAGCCGGCGAGGACGTGGTCGACGGCGTGGATCGAGAGCCCGTCGCTGGCGGCGATCAGCTCGCGGGCGGCGGTGACCAGGCCGTCGATCGCCTCCAGGGGGACGTGCTCCAGGACCGAGATCGAGTAGACGGCGGCGTAGCCCCCCCCCAGCTCCTCGGCGGGGGGGAACTGGTCGCGGATGAAGCGGACGTCGGGGTAGGCCTTTTTGAAGGCCTCGTACTCGCGCGGCCCGTTGCCGCTGCCGTCGTAGGGGTCGACCACCGTCGCCTCGTAGCCGAGGCGGGTAAGGACGCCGGCGACCAGCGGCTCGCCGGCCCCGATCTCGAGGATTCGCGAGCCGCGCGGGACGTTGCCGACGATCGCCTTGATCATCCAGCAGCGCTGCATGTCCTTCATGTCGAAGTTGGCGCCGGCGAGGCCCGGCATGTTCTCGGTGCTGTCGGCGAAGTCGCGCACGGTCCCGTAGGAGATCGGCGGCACCGCGAAGGAGCTGCCGTAGAGATCGAGGATCGGCCAGATCGACTCGTCGCCGATCGTCCAGGCCGAGGCGTTCGCCCCGTAGCCGGGCGGCGGCACCTCATGCAGGGGCGCCTTGCCGGCGAGGCGGCGGATGCGGGGCGAGCGGGCGGCGCGGGCGCGCAACCGCTGGGCGACCGTCTCCAGGCTCATGCCGAGCGACCGGCGGTCGCGGCCTGGGTCGACATCTCGCGCAGGAACCCACCCAGAGCCGCCGCATTGTCGTGCCAGCTCAGCTGCTCGAGCGCGAACTGCCGCGAGCCGCTGCCGAGCCGCTGCGCGAAGGCGGGATCGGCGAGGAGATCTTCGACTCGCAGCGTGATCTCCATTGCGTTGCCCTGCTCCAGCAAAAGTGCGTTCTCCCCGTGGGTGAGGTCGTCGCCGATGTTGCAGTGGGGCAAGATAACGGGCCGGCCCATCGCCAAGAACTCCGGCAGCTTCGAGGGCAGCCGGTAGCGGTTGAAGTCGTCTGGCGGCCCCGGCTGGACGAAGGCGTCGGCCAGCGCCAGGTAGTTCGGGATCTCCCGCCAGGGGACCAGGCCGAGCTCGATCACCCCGTCGCCGATCGCCTGGAAGGCGGCGGGGTCGGGGCCGCCGAACTCGCTGTGGCCGAGGCGGACGAGGCGGACGGGGTGGCCGCGCCGCTGCAGCAGCTTGACGGCGAGGTAGAGGCTCAGCATCTCGTGCTGGTTGGCGTAGTGGATGGTGCCGTGGTAGACGAGGACGAAGTCCTCCTCGCGCAGGCCGAGCTCCCGCCGTGAAAGCGGCGGCTCGAGGTCGGGGTGGAAGCGCTCGAAGTCGATTCCGGGGCGCGCCACCTGGTGCGGGCGCTCGGCGACGTTGAACTCGTTCAGCGCCTCGGTAATCACGGTGATGCCGGTCGCCCCGCGCAGGAACTCGAGGTGGTGGGTCGGGTGGATCGACAGGTCGACTGGGGTGAGCGCGTCCTGCTCGGCCAGCGGCAGGTGCTGCAGTTCGCTCATCGTCCGCCCGGTGGCGGCTTCGAGCAGGTAGTACTCGTTGTCCTCGAGGTGGATCACGTAGGGGACGCCGAGCTCGGCGACGCAGCGCTCGGTCAGCCAGCGGACCCGCTCGCGGGGCGTCCAGGCGAGCACGATCGTCTCCTTCGGCTCGCGCTTGCAGCGCGCGATCTCCGCGTCGAGGTCCTGGTGGGAGATGCAGGCGAAATCGGCCTCGCCGACGGCGGCCGCCATCCGGGCGGGGTCGCCGGCGCCGCACATCGTCACCTCCCAGCCTTCCGCGGTCAGCTCGTTGCCGAAGTGGAAGGCCTGGATCGCGCTGTTCACGTCGAACGGCCCGAAGTAGATAATCAGCAGCCTCATCGTCTCCCCAGCGGCGCCGTCGCCCGGTAGACCCGCTCGCGCCAGCCGGCGGGGGAGTAGTCGCCCTGCCGGCGGCTGAAGCCGGGGTTGAAGTAGGGGTCGCCGCCCATGATCCGGTCGTACCAGCAGTCGACGAAGAGGGCGCGGTCGACGATGTCGACGGCGGCGCGCCGGGTTGCTGGCGTGCGGCCCGCGCGGACCCGCGGCCGCGCCGCATAGACCGTTGAGAGCCCCCGCGCGGCGAGCCGCTGACAGAGGTCGAAATCGTCGAACTGCCCTTCGTAGAACTCGTTGAAGCCGCCCACCGCCTCGAAGTCGGGGCGGCGCGTGAGCAGGCAGGAGGAGCTGACCGCGGAGACCTCGTGGGCGCAGGGAAGCGAGCCGTAGTAGCCGTCGGAGTCGGACGGGATCCCCGGCGAGAGCGGGTTCGCCATCTCGTTCAGCCCGATCGCGACGCCCGCCTCCTCGACCCGCCCATCCGGCCGCACCAGCAGCGGCCCGACCGCGCCCACTTCCGGCAGCGCGAGCGGGATCGCCAGCCGCTCCAGCCAGTCCGGCTCGACGATCTCGCAGTCCTCGGCGAGGAAGACGAGGAGCTCCTCCGAGGCCTGGGCGGCGCCGAGGTTGTTGGCGCGGGCTCGATTGAAGGCCCCGCCCTCGAACTCGACCACCGAGACACCCTGCTCCTGCAGGCCGTTTCGCTGCGCCCGCGGGCCGGTGACGACGATCACCTCGGCCGGAGCGGTCGCTCCCTCGGTGTGCAGCGAGCCGAGCAGGCGGTCGAGCTCCTTGCCGCCGCGCTCGGCGGCGACAACGACGCTGGCGCGCGCCGGCCCGTCGTCTGTCGCGGCGTGGTTCAGCACTGCCCGGTGGGGGATCTCCGGATGCGGCTCGGCGACGAGGCCGACGCCGCGGCGGCGCAGGTGTTCGCTGACCGCCTTTGCCTGCAGCTCGGGCACCCCTGACTTTTCTTCGGCGCCGGCGGCGATGCTGCCGGGGATCGCCCGCCAGTGGTAGAGGACCTGCGGGATGTGGGCGATCCGGTCGCTGCGCTCGGCGACCCGCAGCATGAACTCGAAGTCCTGGATCTTGTCGAAGGCGGAGTCGAAGCCGCCGACGGCGATCGCGACCTCGCGCCGCACGACCAGCAGGTGGCCGATGTACATCGCGCCGAGCGCGTAGACGGGCGACCAGTCGGGCTTGAGGAAGGGGTCCTGACGCACGCCCCGCGGGGTGAGCTTGTCGGAGTCGGAGTAGACGACGTCGAGGACAGGGTCGGCGGCGAGCGTCTGCACGACCCGCAGCAGCGCATCGGGGGTGAGCGCGTCGTCGTGGTCGAGGAAGCCGACGAACTCGCCGGCGCAGAGCGCGAGGCCGCGATTGCTCGCCGCCGAGATCCCTTCGTTTTGCTCGGCCGCCTCGACCTTGATCCGTGGGTCGGCCGCCGCGTAAGCCTCGAGCGTGCGCAGCAGGCGCTCCTCGCCCGAGCCGTCGTCGACGATGCAGAGCTCCCAGTCGGGGTAGGCCTGGGCGAGCACCGAGTCGATCGCCTCGCGCAGGTAGCGATCCTCCGTCTTGTAAGTCGGCATCACCAGCGAGATCAGCGGCCGCAGCGCCAGCCGCTCGACTTCCTGCCTGGCGCTTTCGTGGCGCGCCCGCGCCGTCGAGCGCCGCAGCGCCCGTGCCTGCCCGGGCAGGTCGCGGACCGTCTTCAGCGCCGCCACCGCCCGCGGCGGCAGCTTCTCGCGGGCGACGCGCTTCGCGGACTCGCCGATCCGCCGGGACCGCCGTCCCTGGTTTCCTCGCTTGCCCTCCATCCGACTCAGCGGCTCCGCAGCCTCGCAAAGAGGCTCCTCAACATCCGCAGGGGAAAGGTGATTCGCCAGCTGAGGCTGGACTTGAATTCCCGTTCCATCTGCTGGAGTTCTCCTTCGAGCTCGTGGATCCGGTAGGCGCGGCGCACCAGCTCGCGGTCGAGTTCCTGCCGCTGCGCCTCGAGTTCCCGGCGCAGGAGCCCCTCGAGCTCTGCCCGCTCCTCGGTTTCAAGATTCATGCAGGCGCATCGTAGCCACGCGGGGCTCAGCCGCGATTGCGCCGCAGGGACAGCGCCTGGCGCGCCGACATCGGCGAGAGGGCTGCCGCGGCGGCGTCACGCGGGGACAGGCCGGCGGCGTCGCGCCAGCCGCGGAGGCGTCCTCTCAGCCCGGCGGCGGTGTGGCTGCCGAGCAGCTGCCCGGCGCAGATCGTCGCCTCGCAGGCGAGCGCCCGTGCGGCCTTGCGCGGCTGCGACAGCACCCGGTAGCGGCGCAGCAGGTAGCCGCGGCTCCAGCCCGTGTGGGCGAACTTGGCGCCGCTCCTGGCGCCGAGGCTGGCCGAGTAGGCATGCAGCGCCTGCGCCTCGGGAGCGAGCCGGCAGGTCCCACCGCCGCCGGCCATCCGCAGGGCGAGGTCGAGGTCCTCGTAGTAGAGGAAGATCCGCTCGTCGAAGCCGCCGACGGCCTCGAAGGCCGCGCGGCGGTAGAGCGCCGCGCCCCCGGTCGGGCCCAGCGGGTCGGCCGCCCCCTCCAGGGCCGCGACCGGCTCGCCGTTCAGGTAGTCGAACGCCATCAGCGTCTCGTCGGCGATCACGCCCGCCGAGTCGATCGTCTCCGGCGAGCGTTCCTGCAGCAAAACTCCGGCGACCGCGTCGACGCCCTCGCCCAGCCCATCCAGCAGCGCCTCGACGAAGCGCGGCTGCGGGTCGGTGTCGTTGTTGAGCAGGATCAGCGCCTCGGCGGGATGGGAGGCGATGGCGCGGTTCAGCGCCCGCCCGAAGCCGAGGTTCTCGCCCAGCTCGACCACCTCGACGTCGGGAAAGTCGCGCCTCGTCAGCGCCACCGAATCGTCGTCGGAGCCGTTGTCGACGAGCACCATCCGTGCGGGGCGGGTCTGCGCGGCGAGCCCGCGCAGCACCCGCGGCAGGTGGCGGGCGCCGTTGAAGTTGGGTATGTAGATGGCGGCTTGCACAGCTCCGATGCCCGATGGGTAGGGTTGCAGCCTCGCATGGAGCCCCTGAAGGGACTGATCCTCTCCGGCGGTGCGGGCACGCGCTTGCGCCCGATCACCCACACCTCGGCCAAGCAGCTGGTGCCGGTCGCCAACAAACCCGTGCTCTTCTACGGGATCGAGGCCCTGGTCGACGCTGGGGTGAAGGAGATCGGGATCATCATCGCGCCCGAGACCGGCGAGGAGATCCGCGAGGCCGCCGGCGACGGTTCCCGGTTCGGCGCCGAGATCACCTACATCGTCCAGGACAAGCCCGCCGGACTGGCCCACGCGGTCCTCACTGCCGAGGAGTTCATCGGCTCCTCGCCCTTCGTCATGTATCTCGGCGACAACCTCCTTCGCGACGGCCTCCGTGGTCTCGTCAGCACCTTCACCGAGCACGAACCCGACGCGCTGATCCTGCTCACCCCGGTCGACGACCCGCAGTCATACGGCGTCGCCGAGCTCGACGGGGAACGGATCGTGCGCCTGATCGAGAAGCCGAAAGACCCGCCTTCGAACCTGGCCCTGGTCGGCGTCTACCTGTTCAGCAGCCTGATCTTCGACGCGGCCCGCTCGCTCGAGCCCTCCTGGCGCGGCGAGCTGGAGATCACCGAGGCGATCGACAAGCTGATCGACGACGGCCGCAGCGTCCGCTCCGAGGTGGTGCGCGGCTGGTGGAAGGACACCGGCCAGCTCGCCGACATGCTCGAGGCCAACCGCCTGGTCCTGGAGGAGCTGGTCACCGCGGTCGAGGGCGAGGTCGATGAGGCCTCGAAAGTCGAGGGGCGGGTCATCATCGCCCCCGGCGCCAAGCTCGAGCGCTCGGTTGTTCGCGGCCCCGCCGTGATCGGCGCCGGCGCCCATATCGAGGATGCCTTCGTCGGCCCCTATACCTCGATCGGCGACGGTGTCCACGTGCGCCGCTCCGAAGTCGAGAACTCGATCATCCTCGCCGGGTCTGTGGTCGAGGACCTCGGCACGCGGATGGAGGCGAGCCTGCTCGGCAAGGAAGTGAAGCTGACCCGCAGCGAGGGCATGCCGCAGACCCTGCAGATGCTGGTCGGCGACCGATCCGAGATCAAACTCGTCTAGGTCCCTAGCTCAACATCTGTTTAGACAGCTTGCTAAATTTAGATGTAGACCTAAATTTAGATCAAACTCTAAGCCATCGTGAATCAATTGGAGTTCAAGAACCCGTATCGGCCAGGCGCTGGCCACATGCCGCCCCACCTTGCGGGCCGCGAGCGCGAGTACGAAGAATTCGATCAGTTGCTGAAGCAGGACGAGATCTTGAAGAACGTCGTCCTGACCGGTTTGAGGGGCGTTGGAAAGACTGTCCTTCTCGAGACTTTCAAGCCACAGGCAGTAGAACAGGGCTGGTTCTGGGTCAGCGCCGATCTGTCTGAGTCGGCCAGCATCAGCGAGACGGCACTGGCACAGCGCTTGCTTGCCGACCTCTCTTTGATTACGTCTTCAATCAAGATCGAGCAGTCCAATGCCTCCGGCGTGGGGTTTACCGCCGCTACGGACGCCGAAGAGGTTCCCCTTTCCCACAGCGTCTTGGCGGATGTCTACGAGCAAACGCCTGGCTTGGTCTCCGACAGGATCAAGGCCACCCTGGAATTTGCCTGGGAGCACCTTCGGGAGCACGGTAAACAGAAGGTCATCTTCGCCTACGACGAGGCACAGAACCTCTCCAATCATGCTGCCAAGGAACAGTTCCCCCTCTCCGTCTTGCTCGACGTGTTCCAGTCGATTCAGAAGAAGGGAATTCCTTTCATGCTGGTGTTGGCTGGCCTGCCCACGCTCTTCCCAAAGCTCGTGGACGCCAGGACTTATGCCGAGCGCATGTTCCGCGTGATCACACTGAACAAGCTCAATCCCGGCGAGAGCAGGGAAGCAATCCTCAAGCCGATTGAGGTTGCCGATTGCCCAATCGTGCTCAGCGACGACTCCGTGGAAGTCATCATCTACGAGTCCGGCGGCTACCCCTATTTCATTCAGTTCATCTGCCGTGAGGTCTTCGACGTCTTCATCCAACAAAACGAACAGGGCGAGCTGGCTACCGTGCCGATTGAGGCGATCCAGCAGAAGCTCGACGCGGATTTCTTCGCGGTCCGCTGGGCCCGGATCACGGATCGGCAGAGGGATCTACTCTTGGTCGTTGCCCACCTGGACGAACCAGATGAGGAATTCACGATCCAGGAACTGGTGGAGAAGTCGAGAGAGGTCCTAGCAAAGCCTTTCTCAGCCAGCCACGCTAACCAGATGCTCGCAAGCCTGACCGAGCGCGGGATGATCTATAAGAACCGCGTCGGCAAGTACTCCTTTGCAGTTCCACTCCTTGGCCGCTTTATCCGGCGGATAGATGGCGGCGGCCTCTCATGAAGCTCCTCGTCACCGGAGCCGCCGGGATGCTCGGGCGCGACGTGATGCTTGCCGCCGGCAACGCCGGCCACGACCTCGTCGGCTACGGCCGCGCCGAGCTCGACGTCACCAGCCCCGAGGTGCTCGCCCGCAAGTTCGACCTCGAGCGCCCCGACGTGGTCATCAACTGCGCCGCTTGGACCGACGTCGACGGCGCTGAGACGGCCGAGGAAGCGGCCTTCGCCGTCAACGGCAAGGGGGCGGGGAACGTCGCTGCCGCCGCCAACGAGATCGAAGCGCGCGTCCTCCACATCTCCACCGATTACGTCTTCGACGGCGCCAAGGAAGCGCCCTACGTGGAGAGCGACCAGCCGGCGCCGCAGTCCGCCTACAGTCGCACCAAGCTGGCCGGGGAGGAGGCGGTCGCCGCCGCCAACAAGCGCCACTTCATCGTCCGCTCGGCCGGTCTCTACGGGCTCGGCGGCCGTAACTTCGTCGACACGATGCTGCGCCTGGCCGAGGCCCAGAACGAGGTCACCGTCGTCCGTGACCAGGTCACCTCGCCCACCTACACCTGGCACCTCGCCTACGGCATCGTCCGCCTGATCGAGGGGATCGAGTACGGCGTCCACCACATGGCGGCGGCGGGCCAGTGCTCCTGGTACGAGTTCGCCCGCGAGATCTTCGAGCAGGCCAAGGTCGAGTGCCGGGTGCTCTCGATCACCAGCGAGGAATTCGGCGCCGCGGCGCCGCGCCCGCCCTTCTCGGCCCTGGTTAGCCAGCGTGAGCACGCGATCCGACTCCCCTCCTGGCAGGACGGGCTGGCAGGCTACCTCGCCCAACGACAAGCGGAGGCAAGCGAATGAGGCTCCTGGTAACCGGCGCCGCCGGTTTCATCGGCTCCACCTATGTGCGACTCGTCGGCGACGAGCACGACGTCGTCGTCCTCGACAAGCTCACCTACGCCGGCCGGCGCGAGAACCTGCCCGACGGGACGAACCTGGTCGAGGGGGCGATCGAGGACCCCGCGATCGTCCGCGAGGCGATGCAGGGCGCTGATGCGGTCGTCAACTTCGCTGCCGAGTCCCACGTCGACCGCTCGATCGACGACCAGGAAGCCTTTGCCCGCACCCACGTCGTCGGCACCGGCACCCTGCTCGACGCCGCCCGCGAGCTCGGCGTCGAGCGCTACCTGCAGGTCTCCACCGACGAGGTCTACGGCTCGATCGAGTCGGGCTCGTTCACCGAGACCTCGCCGCTCGACCCCTCCTCGCCCTACTCGGCGACTAAGGCGGCCGGGGACCTGCTCGTCTCCGCCCATTTCCACACCTACGGAATCGACGCCTCAATCGTCCGCGGCTCCAACAACTACGGCCCGCGCCAGTACCCGGAGAAGTTGATCCCGCTGATGGCCCTGAACGCCTTGCATGGCGACTCGCTGCCGGTCTACGGCGACGGCCGCCAGGTGCGGAACTGGCTCTACGTCGAGGACTTCTGCCGCGGCATCCACACGGTGCTAACCAAGGGCAAGGCCGGCGAGGCCTACAACGTCGGCGGCCCCGACGAGTGCGAGAACCTCGAGGTGGTGAAGCGGGTGATCGAGCTGACCGGCGGCGATGAGTCGCTGATCGAGTACGTCACCGACCGCCCCGGCCATGACCGCCGCTACTCGCTCTCCTCGGCGAAGCTGCAGCAGGAGCTCGGCTGGGAGGCGCAGGTCCACTTCGCCGAGGGCCTCGAGCGGACCGTGCAGTGGTACCGCGACAACGAGGACTGGTGGGGGCCGATCCGCTCCGGCGAGTACCGCGAGTACTACGAAAAGCAGTACGGAAAGACGCTCGGCTAGTGGCGGAGCGCCTTGAGACCAAGCTCGAGGGCGTCGCCCTGATCGCGCCGCAGGTCATCGGCGACGAGCGCGGCTTCTTCGTCGAGACCTACAGCCGCGAGCGCTGGCGTGAGCTCGGCGTCGACGTCGAATTCGTCCAGCACAACCACTCGCGCTCCTCGATGGCGACGCTGCGCGGGATCCACTTCCAGACCGAGCCAGGCCAGGCGAAGCTGGTCCGTTGCGTCCGCGGTGAAATTATCGACGTCGCCGTCGACTTGCGCCGCGGCTCCCCCACCTACGGCCAGTGGGAAATGCACCTGCTCGACGACGTCGACCATCACCAGTTTTTCGTCCCAGTTGGTTTCGGCCACGGCTTCGCCGTCCTCAGTGAGGTTGCCGACGTCGCCTACCAGGTCTCCAGCTACTACGACCCAGCGACCGAGGCCGGCATCGCCTGGGACGACCCCGACGTCGGCGTCGAGTGGGAACTCGAAAAACCCCTCCTCTCCGAGCGCGACAAGAACGCGCCGAAGCTGGCCGAAGTAGCCGACTCGCTGCCCTTCTAATCGGTACGCGCAACTTCCCCCGGAAGGGGATGTTGAAGCGGTTGGGATGAGACAGCAGATGCGGAGTCGGATCGCCGACGGGCTCGACCGGACGCGCCTACTCGTGCCGGCGGAGCGGCTGCGGGAGGGATGGCTGACCCTCTGTGCCCAGGATCAGGAAGCGACCGCCGCCGACGGCTTGCCGCTGCCTCCATCGCGCCTGCGTCTGCTGGTCGACGGGCGCAGCGGCGACGCGGAGACGTTCCTCTGGCTGGGGACGCAGATGTGTGACTCGATCCGCGACGCGGTGGCGGCGGCCGGGGAGGCGGTGGAGCAAATGGGGGCGATCCTCGATTTCGGCTGCGGTTGCGGGCGGGTCGCCCGCCACTGGGCCGCGGTCGAGGGGCCCGAGCTCTATGGCTGCGACTACAACCCAGACCTCGTTGCCTGGTGTACGGCGAACCTGCCCCACCTGCGAGCAACCCGCAACGAGCTGGCTCCGCCGACCCCCTACGTCTCTGGCAGCTTTGACCTGATCTACGCCCTCTCCGTCTTTACCCATCTCGACGAGACGCTGCAGCGCGGCTGGCTGGCCGAGTTCCAGCGCCTCCTGCGCCCGGGCGGAATCCTCGTGCTGAGCGTCCTCGGCGACCGGCTCCGCCACCGGCTCGACCGCGGCGAGCAGCGGCGCTTCGACCGCGGCGAGATGATCGTGCAGCGGCCGCGGATGGCCGGCCGCAACCTCTGCACGGTCTACCACCCGCACCCCTACGTCACCGGCACGCTCCTCGCCGATTTCGCCGAGGTGCGCCACTTCGACCTCGGCTCGCCGCCTCAGGCCGTTCTGCAGGACGCTTACCTGGCGCGCGTCTGAGCGCCGCCGGGGGGAGCTGAATCGCCGGCTTCGAGCAGCGGCACGATCCTCTCGCGGACATAGGCCTTGGCTTCGTCGAGCGACATCCCGTTGCCGACGAACCGGAGGCCGCCGGCCTTGATGTCCTTTTCGTAGTTGTTCGGCCCGAAGTAGCTCTCGGGATCCCTGAGTGGCGCGATCAGATCGCCCACGCTGTCGAGGGCCTCGTAGCCGGGGAAGATGCCCCGGTTCACCTCAAGCTTTCGCTCGCACATCGCGCGCAGGATTTCGCTGTCGAGCTTATCGGTGAGCTCGCGGCCGATCCAGCCGAGGTCGACGTAGTGCTTGGCGAGACTGTTGCCGCACCAACCCATAATCTTCTCGGCGGTCTGCTCGTCGAGCGCCATTACCGGGATGTCAGGCATCGGGTGGAAGATGAGGCCCGGATAGTCAGGTACGTGTAGTTTCAGCCAGTCGGGCGCCAGCTCGAGACCGCGCTCGTTCACCGTCAAGGAGAACTCGTCTTCGATCGGCTTGGTCGCGGTCCCAGCGAAATAGGCCTTATAGGTGACCGGTTTGGCGGTGACGATCTGGTTGCGCGTCAACCAGTAGTCCGGATTCTCGGGAATGATCTCCAGGTCGTCGGTCTGGAGGGTCAGGGCGGCCGTCAACTTGCTCTCCTCCGTCGGCGGCGTCCGGGTCGAGGAATCGGTGTCGAAGATCGTGAAGCGGTTGGACCCTCGGAGCCGGAGCGCCATGCCGCCGACGAGAACCAGGTCGCGGTGGAGGAAGTTCGTCTCGCGCAGATGGGCCACGGCGGCGAGGCGCACAACGTCGCGCACCACGTCGGTATAGGGGATCGCGTTGGCCTGGGCAAAGGCGCTCAGCTCCTCGCGTCTCGGGAAGGTGATCGTCACTTGCCGTAGGTCAGCCAGCCGTCGATGGCGCGCATCGGCATGTTGACGACAAGGCCGGTGTCTCGATCACGGCGCCATTCGCCTTCGCCGAAGGACTGCGCCGAGTCAAGCAAGCGGGGGCCCGTCAGAGGGGCGCCAATCGACCGCAGGATCAGCCTCGAGTCGCGGATGTCGCCAGCCTCGCGCATCCAGAAGGCGCAGCGGGCGGCGAGGGTACCCCCGACCTCGAGTGCGTAGTCGACCAAACGGTGGCGGTCGAGCGTCTCGGAGGAAAAGGCACGCGACCATGCGCGCGCCCAGGTTTCGGGCGCGCCGCAGAGACCGGGCCGGTCGAGCGTGTCGAGAAGGGTCCGCTCGAGGTCGGAGCGGAAGTAGAACGTGCGACCGACGGCCCGCACCCGTTCCTGGCCGAACTGCTTGCGGGCGCTCTTAAGCCGGGTCAGGTGGACGGGGCGGTCAGCGAGCTTCTTCAGTCTGGGCGGCACGCCGAAGACGGCGACGTAGAGCTCGTTGGCATGCTCGTCCACGAGGCGGTGCTCGATCAGTGCGCTCAGGTAGCCGAGATACCAGTCCTCGCGGCCGGCGAACGCGGCCGCGAGGAGAATGCCCACCGGCAGCTTGGACGGGTCACTTAGCTCGCCGGGCGTGAGCGCGACGTAACGGCCCGAGCCGACTGGTAGGAGGGTGCCGCGTTTCCTCATGCCGGCCACCTGCTTGACGGGGTCGGTGGTGAGGGCGCTCAGCCAGGCCCGGTCCAGCTTCAGATCGAGGAAGGTCCTGCCTCGATCGCTCAACTCTTCGAGGATCCGGGAATCCGTGGGGGAGAGGGTCTGGGGCATAAGTTAGGCATCCAAAAATACACCTTTTGAGGGATTTACAGAATCTTTATTCTGAAATATAGAAAAAAGATCGTCAGGAAACCCTTATGAATTGATTCTCGAATACCTTTTTAATGACCGGAGCTTGGCATTCGAAGGCCGAAGCTGCCGCTTGCGGTCTCAGCGCAGGCCGCGCCGGGCGATCGTCGCCCGCGTCACCGCGACCGCCAGTTTGACCCCGATCGCGAGGTAGATGGCGGCGTCGAAGAGAAGGTTCTTGCCGCCGTCGTAGCGGCGGTAGAAGCGGCCCATCGAGCGGTGGAAGGCGAAGTTTTGTTTCAGCGCCCGGTGGCGCTTGCGCTTGGTCGTCCCGCCCTTGACGTGGAGGGTCGAGACGCGGCCGTCGTAGACGATCTTCCAGCCCGCCTGGCGGAACCGGTAGCACCAGTCGAGGTCCTCCATGTAGAGCCAGTAGCCCTCGTCGAAGAGGCCGACCTGGTCCATCGCCTCCTTGCGCACGAGCATGTAGGCGCCATTGACGGCGTCGACCTCCCCGAGTTCGTACTCGTCCAGCTCGGGGGCGCGGTACTGGGCGAAGCGGCCGCCGCGCTTGGCCAACCCGGTGAACTGGTAGAAGGCCCCCATCGGCGTCGGGAAGGAGCGTTTGGCGGCGTGGTCGAGGGTGCCGTCGCGCATCTCCAGCCGGCAGCTCGACATCCCGATCTCCGGGTCGGATTCCATCAGCGTCACCATGTGGTCGAGCGAGCCGGGGTAGATCTCGGTGTCGGGGTTGAGGACGAGGATGTAGGGGGAGCGGGCCTCGCTGAGGGCGACGTTGTTGGCGTGGCAGAAGCCGGCGTTCCAGTCGAGCGCGTGCAGGCGCACCTCGGGGAACTCCTCGCGGACCATCTCCGGGGTGCCGTCGGTGCTGGCGTTGTCGACCACGTGGACCAGCATCGGCCCGCCCGTGTAGCGATGGTCGCGCAAGGACTCGAGGCAGGCCCTGAGGAGATCCCGGGCGCCGGTGGAAGAGACGATCACGACCTCCAGCGACGGGCCGGGCTGCTCACTCATCGCGGCCATGCTACTGACGCCGCCGATCGCGGCCGCCCCCAATAGCATCGCGGCGATGCCACGCAGCTTGGTCACCGGCGGAGCCGGCTTCATGGGGGCGCACCTCGTCCGCGAGCTGCTCGCCCGCGGCGACGAGGTGGTCGCGCTCGACGACTTGAGCGGCGGCTTCCGCGACAACGTCGAGGGCGCCGCCGACTTCGTCGAGGCCTCGGTCACCGACGCCGCGGCGATCGAAGCGCTCTTCGCCGAGCGCGGCTTCGACCGCGTCTACCACCTCGCCGCCTACGCCGCCGAGGGGCTCAGCCACTTCATCAAGCGCTTCAACTACGAGAACAACGTGATTGGCTCAGTGACGCTGATTAACGCCGCCGTCAACCATGGCGTCGACTGCTTCGTCTTCACCTCCTCGATCGCCGTCTACGGCGCCGAGCAGACGCCGATGGTGGAGACGATGACGCCCGAGCCCGAGGACTCCTACGGGATTGCCAAGCGAGCGGTCGAGCTGGAGCTGCGCGCCTCGAAGGAGATGTTCGGCCTCGACTACGTCGTCTTCCGTCCCCACAACGTCTACGGCGAGCTGCAGAACATCGGCGACCGCTACCGCAACGTGCTCGGGATCTTCATCAACCAGATCATGCGCGGCGAGCCGCTTTCAATCTTCGGCGATGGCACCCAGACCCGCGCCTTCAGCTATGTCACCGACGTGATCCGCCCGATCGCCGCCGCCCCCGACACGCCCGGCGCCCGCGGCGAGATATTCAACGTCGGCGCCGACCAGCCGTTCTCGATCAACGAACTCGCCGACGTCGTCCGTGAGGAGATGGGGGTACCGGACCACCCGGTCGTCCACCACGAGGCGCGCAACGAGGTCGTCCACGCCTTCTCCGACCACGCCAAGGTGAGCCAGGTCTTTGGCACCGGCGAGGGGGTGCCGCTGCGCGAGGGCGTGCAGCGGATGTGCGAGTGGGCGCGCGAGCACGGCCCCCGCGAGACCCCGCCCTTCGGCGAGATCGAGATCGAGAAAAACCTCCCGCCCAGCTGGCGGAACGGCTAGTAGGCGCCCTCGCCGCGGATCATCGCCCGCGGCGTCCGCAGCAGGATCGCTAGGTCGGTCAGCAACGAGAGGTTGTCGAGGTAGTCGCGCTCCATCGCCAGCCGCTCCTCGAAGGTGAGGTCGCTGCGGCCGTAGACCTGCATCGGCCCGGTGATGCCGGGCTTGATCGCCAGTCGCTGGCGCTGGCGATCGTCGTAGAGGGCGACGACGCTCTCCTCCTCCGGGCGCGGGCCGACTAGCGACATTTGTCCACGCAGCACGTTCCACAGCTGCGGCAGCTCGTCGATGCTGGTCCGCCGCAACCAGCGGCCGCTGCGAGTCACCCGCGGGTCGTCGGCGATCTTGAAGGCGGGCTGCTCGAGGTTCTCGATGTCGACCAGCTCCGGCAGCCGCTGCTCGGCGTCGGTGACCATCGTCCTGAACTTGACCATCCGGAACGGGACGCCTTCCTTGCCGGCGCGGCGCTGGCGGAAGAAGACCGGCCGACCGTCGTCGAGCAGGATCCAGATCGCCACCCCCAGCAGCAGCGGTGAGAGCGCCAGCAGGAGGAAGGCGGAGACGACCACGTCCATTACACGCTTCATCGCCACCGTCGAGCGCGGCGGGTCGCTGAAGCGGAAGTCGAGGACCGGCAGCTCGGCGAGGCGGTTGAGCTCGATCCCCGGCCCCAGCAGCCCGTAGTGCTGGGGCAGGAAGGTGAGCGCCAGGCCCTCGGCCTTGCACTCCTCGATCAGCCGCTCGGCGTCGACCTCGCTCATCTCCTGTTCGGTGACGACGACGCGCTCGATCGCCAGTTCGCGGGCGACGCGGGAGATGTCGGCGAGTGAACCCAGCCGCGGCAGCTCCCCCGCGGTCTCCTCCGCCTCGGCCGAGAGGTAGCCGACCAGCGCCAGCCGGGTCTCGGGGTGGGTGGAGACGCGCCGGGCGACCATGTCGACGGCGCTCGGCGGCCCGATCACGAGCCCGGTCGCTTGGCCGGTGAGGCGATGCCAGAGGAAACGGAGGACGCCGCGGGCGACGAAGCTGGCGAGGAAGGCGACGAGCCCGACCCCGATCGCGCTGGCGGGGGAGAGGGGGCCGGCCGGGCTGATCGCCAAGAGGCCGTCGAGGACGAGCGTGCCGAGGACGCTGGCCGAGACAAGTGAGGGGAGCTCGTCGAGGGTGCTGTGGCGGATGCGGCGGTGGTCGTTGTCGTAGAGGCCATGGAGCTTGACCACGATCACCCAGGAGGGGCTGAAGAGGACGGCCCAGAAGAGGACGCCGATGTCGGTGGCTGAGCTGGTCGCGGTGACGACGCAAAGCGCCAGCAGCAGCGCACCCCAGTCGCCGAGGGCGAGCAGACGCCGCAGTAGAGCCCCGCGCCGCCGCGACTCGCTCGCACCGGGGCTCTCTCCTCCGAGCGGGACTGGCGTTGCCTGTCCGGTCGGCTGTGACCGCACGCTGGGCTCCTCGCCCGCCTCGGCGCGCTTCTCGGTGTCGGGGATCTTGCTCATCGGCAGCTTTCAAACCCTTCGCGCAAGCACTGTTCTTCGGGGTTGAGCCGTTGCGCTTCCGCCAGGTTGGCCTTGGCGGCGGCTTCGTCGCCTGCCTCGTGCTGGACCCGCGCCCGCAGGTAATAGAGCTGCCAGTTGTGGTCTTCGCGCTCGATTGCCTGGCTCAGGCGCGCGGTTGCGGTCGCGTAGTCGCCCTGGGACTCTGCCAGCAGCCCCAGCTGGAGGTATGGAGTTGCCGCCCAGGGCTCGATTGAGCGGGCGGTTTCGGCGCGGTCGACGGCTACCGGGAGGTTGCCGTCGGCGGCGGCGGAGTTGCTGGAGTCAATCTCGCGGTCGACCAGTAGGGGCCCGATCAGCGCCAGCGCCGTGACCCAGGCGACGGCGAGGCCGGCGACAGTGAGGCCGAAGCGCCGCTGCTCTCCCTGCCCGTCGCCCTGCGCCCGCAGGGCCGCCAGTTGGCCGCAGCGGGCGGCGACGAGCGCCCCGGTGGCGAGGAAGAAGATCGCGCCGACCGCGGCGATCTCCCAGAACCAGTCGATCGCTGCCCCGACCGCGAAGGCGAGGGCGGCGGCGAGGAGGACCGCGTGGAGCTCGCGGCGTGGGCCGCTGGCCCCCCGCCAGGCGCCGAAACCGGCCCACAGCAGCGTTCCCACCAGCCCGAGCACGAGCAGGCCTCCCACGATCCCCAGCTCCGCGAGCGGCTCCAGGTAGAGCGAGTGGGCGTCGAGCACCGTCTGCGGGGTGTGGCGCAGTTGGTCCCAGGAGAAGCGATAGGTGCCGGCGCCGTGCCCGATTATTGGCTCTTCGCCGAAGGCGTCGAGGGCGACCCGGAAGAATTCGCCGCGCCCGGCTCCGGAGAGATCACCGAAATGTTCCCGGGGGTTGCTCGGGAACTGTACGTCCGAGCTCGTGAACTGGTCCCAGGCACGGCCGCCGACGGCGATCGCGCCGCCGATGCCGATCACGGCCAGCGCCACCGCGATCCATTTGAGCACGCCGGGGTCGCGGGAGATCGCTAGCGCCCTCCCGGTCAGCCTGTCGTTCCTCCGCTCGAGCCCGCGCAGCAGCGCGAACAGGACCAGCGCCAGGACCGTGCCGGCGAGCAGGTAGAGCAGGACCGTCGCCCCCTGGTCGACGGTCGCCTGACCGGCGAGATTGTTGGCGAGGCTGTCGCGGGCTTGGACCGCAAGCAGGGCTGGGACGGCGCCGACGGCGCCGATCGCCAGCGTCGCCAGCAACCAGAGCCGGTCGTGAGAGAGGGCAATCAGGCAGCCGCAGGCGATCACCAGCGCCAGGAGACCCCCTCGCGAGTAGGTGAAGTAAAGGGCGAGGAAGACGGTCGGCAGCGAGCCCACCGCCAGCCAGCGCAGGGGCGCGTTCAACGAGCGCCTGCTCAGCCACAGCGCGAAAGCGGTCCCGATTCCGAAGGCAAGCCCGTTTGCGTTCCAGTAGCCGAGTGGATAGCCGAGGCGGGTATTGCTGCCCGGACCCGGCCCGAGCTCAATCAGATGAGGGGCCAGACGGCTGGCGAGGCCGACGACGGCGATCCCAATCAGCGAAATTCCGATCCCTTCAGCGAAACGTTGGCGCCTCTGGTCGGTTTGGGCGATGAGGAATGCGGAAACGAAGAACCCGAGGTAGACCAGGACACGGTCCGCTTCGGTGACGCTGAGCTCAACCGACCCCGACCAAAGGGATGAGAATGCTGAGAAAAGCGCCAGTGCCCCGATCAACCCAGTCGCCCAGTAAAAAGGCCGGCCGAGCGTCGCTCGCCCGGCGGCGCCAAGGGCGAGCATGCCCACCAGCAGCAGCCAAACCGCAAGGCCAGCGACGTGTCGCTGGCTCACTACAAAGCCCCCTCCAGCCAGGGCGAGACCAAGGATCAAGGCGAGCGGACTTATCAACGCCGCCGATTCCTCTAACCTTGCGCGCCATGCTTGGGAGCCGCCACCCCCGCGGCCGTAGCTCGGCCCGACCTGCTTTCGCGCTTCTGTCAGTGCTTGCTGTGCTGGCAATGGCTTTGTTTCCCGGTTTGGCCCAGGCCGAAGAATCGAGCGGGATTCAGTACGAATCTGAAGTACCAACCGTTCCTCAGCATGAAAGTTCCAACATTCCTTCGGCCAAGCCTCCTGGCGGGTCGAACAACGGTGGA